>CAWUWF010000167.1:0-5327 GCA_963925935.1 uncultured Arenicella sp.
GTCGAATGATTGGTTTTTTTCCTTCACTACTTGATCGTCTATATCCGACCTTAGAACGAATGGGGCAGTCAGGAATGCTGCGTTACAAAAAGACTCTGTAGGCACATCCCTGCTAGGCTTGGTTTAACTGAAGTTTTTATCGGGGAGCCATACCGTCAGAGCAAACTATCGGCCTAGGTAATGGGAAGATATGGCGATTGAGGTCACTGGAATTGGGGATTCCCAAGCTGAAGGCTCTATTCATTAGTGCCGTTAAAAAAAATCCTGGGCTTGAGGGATGGTTCTATTCCTTGAATTAGAGATTTTGCTGGTTAAGCATAACCTAGATCGGGTTAATTAGAGTTCACTCAGCGCGCTTTTAGCTCGTGGGTGTTACTATCGCTTAATTATCAATAACTACTAATAGTTCATGCCAGTCTTGCCGCCTTATTCATGGCCGAAGCCACACCTCAAAGGTCAGCGATCGGCTGGTTTTACCTTAATTGAGATTGTCATTGTTGTTGCCATCATTGGCACTATGGTGGCGTTCTTAGGGATGTCTCTTTCTCGAGATACCGACCGCATGGCAAGGCTTGAAGCCAAGCGTTTTCATGCTGTCGTGAATGAGGTTCGTGATGAAGCGATTCTCGCGGGTCAAAACTATTTATTGAGTGTTAATGATAAATTGGGCCGCTATAGTTTTAGCCGCATGCTAGCTGACAGTGGTCAGGCTGCAATTTATGAGGACGGTTTATTAAAGCCGAGAACAGTACAGAATGGCGTCAGCATAAAATGGCAAGTGTTTGAGCAGTTTGAAAATGACGAAGATGCTGGCAGTAAAGACCCTGTTGTATTGATTAGCTCCCTGGGTGAGATTACGCCCTTTGAAGCTTCCTTTATCGGTGATGAAAGTGCCGTGACCGTGTATCTTGATGATAAAGGTCAGCTGGCTCAAACAACAAAGTCTTCGGGTGTGTTTTGATGGCTATTGCGGCATTCAGATCGCTTCGTTATCACCCTCGAGTAAAGGCTCAAAAAGGCTTCACGCTTATTGAGATAGTTATCGCTTTGGCTATCGTTGCAATCGGCGTGTTGTCAGTAGCCGAGGCTATGATTCAGCATACGCAAGTCGCTGGTAGCTTAGAGAAACGCGTTATGGCTGCATGGGTGGCTTCTAATCAGATAGCCTTACTTACCCACGATTCGAAGATTAATCGAATTAAGGAAGGGAGCACTTCAGAGGTAGTTGAGATGGGCGGGCATAAATGGCGCGCACAGAGCAAGATTGGAAAGACCGATATAGGGCGTGTGTTTTTACTGACCGTGACGGTCAAGGATGAAAGCCGCCGACAAGAGCCAGCATACGCAACCATGACCACTGCCATTAGTGATGCATTTTGACGATGGGCAAGCGACCAAAAAATAGTGGTTCTAACGTCAGCGGTGGATTCACCTTGCTGGAGATCATCGTTGCGGTAGCCATTTTTGGCGTGATCGCCTCCATTGTATTTCCCGCTCTGTTGCAGTTTTTGGATATGCGTGAGCGAGTAGACGAAAAACATCAACAGATTTCCGGATTACAAAAAACCTTTCAGTTTTTGGCCAACGATTTACGTTTTGCATCAAACCGACTTTCTAAAGATGAGTACGGAGACATCGGCACAACAACCTTAAGCATAAATGGGGATTACTTGATTGATTTAACCGCCTTGTATTCTGACCTTAGTTTGCAGGGCTTGGCGGTACCACGGCGTGTACGCTGGCAGTTGGTGGACGGGGTATTGCAGCGACTACAGTTTCCAGTAATGGACCCTGATTCTGATACCAGAGTGATGATTCAATCATTACTCAAAAACGTTGAAGATGTCGTGATTGAGGTAAGCCATATTAGCGATGGCCGAAATAATACGGATAACGATTGGGTTGCGAAAAAACGCTTACCGGATCTCATCGATGTGACCATCAATATGGGCAAGGGTATAGAGTACCGGCGCGTTTTTTCGATGTTGGGCGCCGATAGTGATGCCGCGACGAATTAGCATGCGTAACCGTTTAATGAATAGGCAATCTGCAAGGTCCAATCCAAATCAGCAAGCGGGCTTAGCCATCATTACAGTCATGCTGATTATTGCCTTGATGGTGACCTTGCTGGGCTTTCTGGTAGAACAGCAGCATCTATTGATTCGCCGTATTGCTAATCAGAATGTCGCCGAGCAGGGCTATCAATATGCAGCCGGGGTCGATGCCTGGGCGGCTAGGGTATTGCACGATGACCCTGATCGAGCTAAGGATTATTGGGGAGAAAACTGGGCTCGCTTTGGGCAAGATCCTGAGGATCAGGCTGATGCGCAAGATAGATTTTCTCTAGACCCTAGTGGCCAGCGCGAGCGGGAAAGATTGCCGGTTATTGATTTTGGTAATGATGTGGTATTGGAGTTTCAACTGGTAGATTTGATGGGGCGTTATAATCTAAACAATCTTGCGGCTAATTCACCAAAAATTAAGTTAGAGCAGAAAAGCATATTTTTAAATTTGCTAGATATTCTCGAAGTAGGCGACGTTGATGAGCGCGAAAAACTATATGGTGCACTGGTTGATTGGTTGGATGCGAATGATTTGAAAAGTGCCAATGGCGTTGAAAGTGGAGACTACCGAATTAAACGTACGCCCTACCATGCCGCAGACCAAAAACTAACCACAATAGGTGAGTTACGCTTTGTCGAAGGTTTTACTGAAAAGGTGATCAACGCCTTAACACCGTATGTCGCGGTGTTACCTTTCGACAATGCAAAGATTAATATAAACACCACCTCCACTGAGGTTTTGTCGTCTATAAGTACATTGCCTGTGGTTGATGCTGGGTCGGTGGCGGTATTTCTTTCTCAACGCTCGGAACAAGACTTTCCAGGCTTTGATACTGTGCACAGTGCGGAGCGTGCTATTATCGGCACTAGGCCGGTTGGCGGAAACTTTGTTCGAAATATGCTACAAACCACCAGTCAGTTTTTTCAAATTAATACCCGGGTCACACTTGGCGATTACTTGTATTGTACTAAAACTATTGTGTTGCGCGAAGGCGCCAATCAAGATGGTGGAATAACCCCTAGAGTAACGATATTAAACCGAGAACAGAGTACGCTTTGCAATGAAATTGTACGTGAGAATAGAAGCCCCGTTTGAGTGGGTTAAAGTCAGCGGTCAACATGTTGAGGCCTTTGGGGAAGTCCCTAGTCTGGCTGACTACCCCATATCTGACGACGAAGAATTAGTCGGCGTAGTGCCTGGCGAATGGGTTACTGCACATCGGGTTAGCTTACCAGCTAAGTCAAAAAGACAGTTCCAGACCGCCATACCTTATGCCCTAGAGGAAGCTATATCGGAGGATGTAGAAGGACTACATTTTGTCTGCCCGCAATGGAAAGCGAATCAGGAGTGCACTGTTTACGTTGTCGCGAAGCAGAAAATGAGAGAGTGGCAGTCGTTGGTAAATAAACACAAGTTGGCGCTCGATAGGCTAGTTCCTAACCATTCACTGGTTCCATTTCATGATGCCGCGCAATGTAGCCTGGCGCTTGCAAGTGTCCCGGTGTTTGATTGTGCTGATGCGCAAGAAAATCAAATGCAGGCAGTTGCTTGGCACCCGCAAATAATTGCAAACCACCAAAATTTGGGAGGCGTTTGTATCGACCCAGATTTCCTCGATGTATGGCTAATGGAGTTACCTTTGTCTGCCACCATTGCGGTTAACGATCAGGAGCTGACTGAGAAACTGATTGAAGCGAATCCCGACCGCGATTTTCGTTATTGGTCATTCGGGAATAAGCTTGCGCATTGGTTAGAGCATAGTCAGGCCAGTAGCTATGATCTCTTTCGTGATGAGTTTAGGCCCTCGGTTCGACATGTATCGTGGCGATCCTTCGCGGTGCCTGCTGGGCTATTGCTAGCAGCAATATTACTCACCGGTGCGTTTGACGGTTATCGTTATTTTGCGCTGCATTCCGAAATTGCCAACATCGACGCAGAACAGCAGAGAATTGTTAAACAGGCGTTTCCCGAAATTGCGTACGTGGAACCAACTAAAGAACGCTTTATGCTGGAACAGGCCTTAGTTCGATTCAGCGGGCAACCTCAATCCAGTACGGCGCAGACCCTGCTGGCTGAGACTGCTGCGGTGCTAAAACGTCAGAATGTTACTTTGGCTAATATGGTGTTTCGTGAATCCGAGCTGACTATTACCTGCAAACTCAACGATTTTTCACAAGTCGACTTACTCACCATTCAATTAAATGCGCGCCCCAAAATAGTGGCTAAATTACAGTCCTCGGCTGCAGATGACGGACAAATAATGGCGACTTACAGTTTGACGTCAAGTTGATTGTTGGCTTTTAGGAATTGATTAGATTATGTTTGAAAAAATTTTGAAGAATTGGCAACACTTACAACCCCGTGAACGATTGATGGTGGCTTGGGGCGGTCCTTTGATTATTGGAATTCTCAGCTATGCGCTTGTTTTGCAACCATGGCATGCAGCACTTGATCATATGGAGACGGTCCTGCCATTTAAGCGAGCAGATTTAGTTTGGATGCGTCAGCAGTCACAATTGTTGAAAAATGGGGGCGCTTCAAATGTGCAAAAGTTTAAAGGTGAGACTCAATCGCTGATGGCGGTTGTTGAGCAGACTGCAAAAACTAGCGGGGTTAGCAGTGCGATCCAACAAATGGTACCCGCAGAGAATAGCCAAGAAGTTAGCATAGTCCTTGAAGAGGTCAGTTTTAATAATTGGGTAAGGTGGGTCGACCTGTTGCAGAATCAATATGGAGTGTCTATCAAACAACTAACCGCAGACCGAGAAGACGATCAAGCAGACCTGGCTGAGATACGTTTGACCTTTATCAGGTAGATCGGTTTAGCAAGGTAAGACGGTTAGTCAGTAATGCTCTGCCGCAAACATAAATCCGATCGAAGCCTTAATAAATATGCGCGCAATAAAAAACCCGCTGGAAGCGGGTTTTTTATTGCTTGTCTATTATCTAGCGGATTAAAGCTACTTTATTGTGATTGCTGCAGCATATAATCCACCGCAGCTTTGACAGAATCATCGCTTAATGCGGCATTACCACCTTTGGCAGGCATCATTCCAGCATTTCCTTGAAAGCCGTTAATCGCGTGATCATACAATGTCTCAACGCCCTGTGCTATTCGTGCTGACCATGCAGCCGCGTCGCCTAGTTTAGGCGCGCCAACGATCCCTGCTGTGTGGCATGCACCACAACTTGCGTAGGCATTTTGGCCGCTGAGGGTTATAGGCGCAGCAACTGGCGCAGCTTCGGCCACTTGTGTTGCGAAT
>CAWUWF010000168.1:0-3992 GCA_963925935.1 uncultured Arenicella sp.
CAAAATTAAAAGCCACCGAGATGCTGGCGATGGTCGCCGATGAGGCAATTCAGATTTTTGGTGGTATGGGTTTGATGAGCGATCTACCTTTAGAGCGTATATGGAGAGATGCACGCATTGAGCGTATCTGGGAGGGCACGTCGGAAATCCAACGGCATATTATTTCACGCAGCCTTCTAAGGCCATTTGGTGCATAGCTAGGCCCATGAGTCGCAACATGAGTAGGCGATTACAGATTGATACTAGCTTGTCAGGAATTAAATATGCCGTGTCTTAAACGATTTTTAAACCCTAAGTCTATTGCGGTATTTGGTGGTGCTTGGGCAGCCAATGTCATCGAGCAATTACTTAAATCTAACTACCAAGGCGAGATCTGGCCGGTTCATCCTCAACGCGATAATATTTGCGGGGTGCGTGCGTACCGCAACATCGACGAGCTGCCAGGTTCACCCGACGCTGCGTTTATTGGGGTTAATCGTGAGGCCACTATTGATGTGGTCGCTGAACTTAAGGCCCGCGCCGCCGGCGGGGCTATTTGTTTTGCCTCAGGCTTCAAAGAAAGCCAGGTTAATGCTGAGGTCGGGACCCAGGATCTACAAGCACGCTTGATAGAAGTGGCTGGTGATATGCCAATCCTTGGGCCCAATTGCTACGGTTACTTAAACTATCTCGATAATGTTTGTCTGTGGCCAGATCAGCATGCTGGAAGGCCGGTTAGCGAAGGCGTGGCGATTATTGCTCAGTCCTCTAATATCGCAATTAATATGACCATGCAACGGCGTGGCTTAGCATTGACTCACATGTTGACGGTGGGCAACCAAGCTCAAATTGGCGTCAGTGAACTAGCGATGGCGGTATTGTCTGACCCACGCGTTAAAGCGGTTGGCTTTCACTTAGAGGGCTTCGGTGACTTGCGCGCCTTCGAACAGATGGCCAATCATGCAAGAGCATTAGATAAGCCGCTAGTTGCGTTAAAGATTGGTAAATCTGCTAAGGCGCAGCTGGCCAGTTTGACCCATACCGCATCGTTAGCGGGCAATGCGGTGGTCTCCTCGGCCTTTTTAGCACGTTTAGGTATAGTGGAGGTTGATTCTATTTCAGTGCTGTTAGAAACCTTAAAGATACTGCATCAAATAGGTCCTTTACCCAGTCCCGCTATTGCATCGATGAGTTGCTCAGGCGGCGAAGCCAGCTTGATGTCAGATCTGGCTATCAATAGCGCTCTGGTTTATCCCGACTTGAACTCAGACCAGCAGTCTAAATTGACCGCGATTCTGGGTGATAAAGTCGATCTTGCAAATCCGCTGGATTATCACACTTATGTGTGGGGAGATGTGCCAGCGATGACGGCCTGTTTTAGCGCGGTTCTCAACGGCGAGTGCGCCTTGAATGTGTTGGTGCTAGATCTACCACGCAGTGATTATTGCGAACCGCAAGGCCATTATTGTGCAATTGAGGCGATCATTGCTGCAAAGCAGAACACCGGTGCCAATGTTGCGGTATTATCGGTACTGCCCGAAAATCTTGAAGAAACCATTAACCAGCGATTAATCGAGGCCGAAATAGTACCCTTGCACGGGATGAGCGATGGAATAGCCGCCATTGACGCCGCTATTCGCAGTGGCAAGTTGTTAACCGCGATTACCGATTATCAGCCAGTTGCCTTAGCGCCCGTTGCACAAGAGCATATTTCACAGGCCCAAGCATCACTATCAACCGCTGCAACAGGGGGTGATACTACTAGCTATTGTCTGGATGAGGCCGCGGCAAAACAAGCATTGCGTGCGTTTGGGCTGTGGTCTCCAGCCTCGCAAACGATAGCAAAAAAGTCTGATGTGATGGAGGCTACAAAACAGCTCAATTACCCGCTGGTGTTAAAGGGCCTGGGTGTGGCGCATAAGACCGAAGCTAATGCCGTGGTATTGGGTATTCAAACAAAGGCCGAATTAGCGCAAGCGCTTGAATGCATCACTGATTGCCCGGATGGTTATCTGCTTGAGGAAATGGTCAGTGATGTGATTGCTGAATTATTGGTCGGCATCACTGTCGATAAAACGGGGTTAATGTTACTCACTATCGGCGCTGGCGGTATCTTCACAGAACTGATGAGTGATAGTGTTTCTCTTTGTCTTCCGACCTCAGTAATGGAAATAGAAAATGCCTTAGAAAAGCTTAAAATTGCTAAACTGCTGCATGGCTATCGGGGTAAACCGGGGGTGAATTTTGCAGCGCTGATCGATGCGATTGACGCTATTGTAAAATTCTCTCTGAGCCAACGTGAATTATTGATCGAACTTGATATTAACCCCCTGATGGTAGGCCATCAAAAATCTGTCGCGGCAGATGCATTGATTCGCCTATCTAAATAAAATAAATTTTAATCTGCTCTCGATCTTGTTTTGATCTAGACCTACGTAAGCTAAACAGAGAATGCCATGAACAATGCGACTAATAACAGTGCTGTAAAAACTCGAATAGAAGATTCAATTTTGGAGGTCACTCTCGATCGCCCTAAAGCGAATGCAGTAGATCTAGCAACGAGTCGAGAACTAGGCGAAGTGTTTGCTGATTTTCGTGATAACCCTGACCTAAGAGTCGCTATTATTACTGGCGCCGGAGAAAAGTTTTTCTGTCCTGGTTGGGACCTTAAAGCTGCCGATGGTGGCGATGAGGTTGATGGTGATTATGGTGTTGGTGGCTTTGGTGGCATGCAGGAGTTGCCGCGCCTGAATAAACCGATCATTTGTGCTGTCAACGGCATATGCTGTGGTGGAGGTCTAGAGATTGCGCTTTCTACTGACATCATCATAGCCGCAGAACATGCCAGCTTTGCCCTGCCTGAGATAAACTCAGGAACCGTTGCCGACGCCGCATCTATTAAACTGCCAAAACGTATTCCTTACCATATTGCCATGCAGATGTTACTGACCGGCCGTTGGTTAGATGCCGAGGAAGCGCACCGTTGGGGATTTGTGAATGAGATAGTTGCGGCCGATGAATTAATGAATCGGGCATGGGAGACGGCGAGATTAATTGCTGCCGGGCCACCGCTGGTAATGGCGGCGATAAAAGAAATAGTTCGCGATGCCGAAGATTCGAAATTTCAAGATGCGCTCAATCGCGTCACACAACGACAACTGCAGACCGTAGACACGCTCTATGGCAGCGACGACATGCGCGAAGGGTTTAAAGCATTTGCAGAAAAGCGTGAGCCAGTTTGGAAAGGAAAATAATCGTATTCAATATAAGCCCCATCAACAGGAGTACGAAATACCGCAATACATGATCACTTTCTAAGAGGCTCTCTTGAGATAGTCAAAGCCTGCCCGTTTCTGCCGATTGGCGGCTCGCTTGAAGTTTCGGAAGTGGTGGATATGGGCTGCTAGATATCGAGGGCTTGGATGTGCTGCATCCTTGAGGGTGTGTCAGCTGCCTAAGCATAATGTGAATTATTGGTATTTCTTTTTTTCGCAGTGTATCTATTTATTGTCTTATTGAGCGGTTTTTGAGAATGAAGGTCTCGAATTGTCTACATAAGCGATAAGATGGTCTTTATATAACAAACAGTGCTTAATTTAGTGTTTTTAATTACTTTTCACACCTTCTTTCATGCACTAACCTTAGCGGCATGAACATTTCTAGCCAAAACTCAAAAGCCGCTTCTTCTGTCAAGCCTAGCCAAAATCCACGCTCTACTGTGATTCGGGGATGCGTTCCGGTAATGGCTAAGGTATCCAAAACTAAAAGGGCTGTTACACCACGCTACGACTTCGTCGGTATTGCTGGCTAAGCCCAAGACATTTTGGGTCAGGCCGTTTTCCCCAGCTCCTTTTCTTGCGGTGTTTTTCTCTAACACCTTCTGCATACTTTTCCCCATTGCCTCAGTGGTATCAGCTTCCTAATTATTTCCCTAACGACGCGTGGTTAATCCCTCGGTTTGTATTGGCGTTCGAGCCTATAGCTCATTTTTTGTCGGTAGCAAATGACAAATC
>CAWUWF010000169.1:0-4610 GCA_963925935.1 uncultured Arenicella sp.
CAGACATCGGCCGCGCTAGTAGCCGCTGGCAAACTTACATTGATCATTTTTTGAGGGTACATTTCCATCTGCGACGCCAATTCATGCAATGGCTGCTCCATAAACTGCATTTGCGATAGAACTTGTAATGCCGAAACCAAACCATCACCGGTTGTGGTTTTATCTAGGCAAATAATATGCCCTGACGATTCCCCACCAATCACCCAATCGCGTGCTTGCAGCTCTTGCATTACATAGCGATCACCCACTTTTGCTCGAACAAATGGAATATCTCGCTCTTGGAGTGCTTTTTCCATCCCAAAATTGCTCATTAGGGTGCCCACGACGCCACCTTTCAAGCGACCTTGTTTGTGCAAACTGTTGGCGATTATGAATAACAATTGGTCACCATCGACCACGTCTCCGCGCTGGTCAACCATAAGCACTCGATCGGCGTCGCCGTCAAAGGCTATTCCGACATCACATTTCTCAGTCAGTACGGCTTGACGCAGCCCTTCAATATGAGTGGAACCGCAGTCAAGATTAATATTAAAGCCATTGGGGCTATTATTGATCACATGAATTTCGGCACCTAGTTCATGGAACACCGAAGGAGCCGATTGATAAGCAGCTCCATTTGCGCAATCCAAGGCAACTTTAAGACCCTTGAAATCCATGCGTCGCGGAATAGTGCCTTTACAAAACTCGACATAGCGCCCTACTGCATCGTCCATACGATAAGCTTTGCCTAACTCTTCGGAACAGACCACCTCCAGCGGTTGCTGCATGAGTGCTTCTATCTCACGTTGTATTTCGTCAGAAATTTTGGCGCCCTTGGATGAGAAAAATTTAATCCCATTGTCGACATAACTATTATGCGATGCGCTGATTACGACACCCGCGTTGGCTCGCGCGGTTTGAGTTAGATAGGCGATTGCAGGAGTGGGTAGCGGCCCAAGCATGGTGACATCCATGCCGGCGGACGACAGTCCAGCCTCCATGGCGGATTCAAGTAAATAGCCCGACACTCGAGTATCTTTACCAACCAGAACGCTGCCTTTACCATAACGGCGCTTTATTACGGTACCCAGTGCCCAACCAAGATGGACGATAGTGGTTGGAGTGATTGGCTCTACACCAACTTTGCCGCGGATACCATCGGTTCCGAAAAATGGTTTATTCATAGTTTATTACTACTGTTATGATTTGATTGATTCTCAATTTTGTCATGACCTAACACCTTAAGTAGCTGAATAAAATCAACTCGCTTTAACTGCTTCTACGCTACGCACCGCATCGTAGGTGGCTCGCACGTCGTGCACACGGACTATTTTAGCCCCATTTAGGGTCGCCTGCACAGCCAATCCAAGACTGGCATACAAACGTTGATCTATTGGACGTTTTAACAAGGTGTCTATCATGGACTTACGCGAAACCCCAATCAATAATTCACAGCCGAGTTTGGCGCGCATTTCTGGAACCGCGTTTAACAAGGCTAGATTGTGCTGTAAAGTTTTACCGAAGCCGATGCCCGGGTCGGCTATTAATCTATCACTAGAAATACCCGATTCCATACAAGCGGCAATTCGCTGCTTGAGAAACTGGACAACATCGCTCACAACATCTTCATATTGCGGTGACTGTTGCATTGTTTTTGGTTGAGACTGCATGTGCATCAGACAAATTGGCACTTGCGTTTGTGCTGCCGCTTGCAATGCCCCATCGGCGCGCAAAGCGTTGACGTCATTAATCATCGCTGCGCCTGCGCCAACCGCAGCTCGTATCACCTGTGGTTTATAGCTGTCGATCGAAATGGGCGTCGCAGTCTCTTTAACCAAGGCTTCGATGATTGGAATAACGCGATCTAATTCTTCTTGCAAAGAAACTTCTGCCGCTCCTGGGCGAGTCGACTCTCCACCAACATCCAGAATATCCGCTCCCTCATCAGCTAATGCCAATCCGTACTGTAATGCAGCATTAACTTGAACAAAGCGCCCGCCATCCGAAAAAGAATCTGGGGTCACATTGATGATGCCCATGATCGCAACCTGGGGCCTTTGTAACAATTGCAATATTGAGTTAGTCGTCACAATCGCAAAGCCAATTAGTACTATTCAAGCAATTAATAGATTTGCTGTGGCTGTCACAACAAATCTATTCGCATGCTTCGAAAGCCTTGAATCTTTGTTTAAGATTCGTTGGCAGGGGTATCCATTTGAGGTTTAATATCTGGCCGATCTTGTTTATCGTCTCCAGAATCACCGTCACTGCTTTTAGGCGCCGCTTTGGCGGTCGGTGGTTTTGGTTTTATATCAGCCATGATGTCTGCAATCTGACTTGAATCAATGGTCTCCCACTCAATTAGGGCTTTGGTCATTGCCTCAACCTTATCGCGATTATTTTCTAAAATACTTTTCGCGCGCGCGTATTGCTCATCAATAATTTTCGATTGCTCGCTATCAACCAAATCGGCTATTTTGCCGCTCAGGTTTTTCTTTATTCCCGCCATCATTTCAGCGTTACTTTCAGCGTAGACGCGAGTCCCTAAGGCTTCGCTCATACCCCAACGAGCCACCATGTTGTAGGCCATTTCAGTGGCAACTTCAAAGTCGTTCGAAGCACCCGTGGTCATCTGCTTCATAAATAACTCTTCGGCGATGCGTCCACCCATGAGCACTGCTATGCGGGCTAGGAGATATTCTTTATCGTGGCTATAGCGATCTTCGGCCGGTAGCTGCATGGTCACACCTAGCGCTCGACCACGCGGGATAATAGTGACTTTATGCACTGGATCAGTATTGTCCTTTAATATTTCAGCAACTACTGCATGACCAGACTCGTGGTATGCGGTATTTAGGCGCTCATGTTCAGGCATAACCAGCGAGCGCCGCTCTACGCCCATCATTACCTTGTCTTTAGCAAGCTCAAAGTCGGACATCTCAACCACTTTTTTACCAGCACGCGCGCCAAACAAAGCAGCCTCGTTAACTAGATTTGCCAAATCCGCACCAGAAAAACCCGGTGTGCCGCGTGCAATAATTGCCAAATCAACCGTTTCATCAATAGGCACTTTACGCATATGTACTTTTAAAATCTGCTCACGGCCACGGATACCAGGCAGAGGTACATGAACTTGACGGTCAAAACGGCCCGGCCTTAGCAAGGCTTTGTCGAGTACGTCGGGACGGTTGGTGGCAGCGATGACAATAACGCCTTCGCCACCTTCAAAACCATCCATCTCCACTAGTAATTGATTTAGGGTTTGCTCGCGTTCATCATTGCCACCGCCGATACCTGCACCACGCTGGCGACCTACGGCATCGATCTCGTCAATGAAGATAATACAAGGAGCACTTTTTTTAGCTTGGTCAAACATATCACGCACGCGTGATGCACCAACACCAACAAACATTTCAACAAAGTCGGAACCAGAGATTGAGAAAAATGGCACTTCAGCTTCACCCGCAATCGCTTTCGCCAACAATGTTTTACCGGTGCCAGGGCTACCAGTAAGCAGTATGCCGCTGGGCATTCTGCCGCCAAGTTTCTGAAACCTGGTTGGTTCACGCAAGAATTCAATAATCTCCTGAACTTCCTCCTTAGATTCCTCTATGCCGGCAACATCATCAAAGGTAATACGATTGGTATCTTGGTCGAGCATGCGGGCGCGACTTTTGCCAAAACTCATTGCGCCTTTACCACCGCCACCCTGCATTTGACGCATTAGATAAATCCACACGCCAATAAACAACAATAAAGGCAAAGTGTTAATCAAGATGGCCTTCCAAATCGACCCGCTCTCAGGCTGCTTCGCTTCAAAGTTGATTTTTCGCTCAACTAAGGTATCAACCAGCTTGTCGTCATAGGGCATTACGACGCTAAATTTTTCCCCTTGAGTGGTTTCACCGGTGATTAGCCGCGCACTTTCGTCCAACACAACGTTGGTGACATTGCCGGCCGTGACTTTTGCCATAAAGTCAGAGTATTTCAGATCTAAATCTTTCGCAGCAGGGGCAGACTGATCAGCCAGCCAGGTGCCAACCATTAAAAACAGCAGACCCAGCACGACAATATTGGTTATTTTATTCAAGGTATACACCTAAAAGTTGCTATAAATTTAAGCCAGCTGGTCATTGTACCAGTCAAAGCAATACAAAATGTGAGCTATTGTTAATGACAATTCGGCTGCAATCACACTTACTAAGCTGTAATCGCTCTCGGTCATTTGCTCGTAATAAAACCGATTATGCTATGCGATTTTTAGCTAGAAAGTAATATTCTCGACTCTTTGGCCTAGAAGCTATCGGTTTTCTGACCACACCACTTTTATAACGCCCTTTCACCTCTCGGCGAAAGTAATGAGCAGCGGTACCTTCAAACAACTTAACCAGTAAGTGGCTATTGGCTTTCAGACGTAACTCACAAAAGTACAGCACTGAGTCTAACAAGCTCTCAAACTGTGCCTCATCAACACTTCTCACCCCTGTAATATTGGGTGCCATATCAGAAATTACAAGGTCAATAACTCGGCCATTGAGTAATTCATCAAGTTCTTTAAGTACCGCCTCATCTTGAAAATCGCCTTGAATGAAGTGCACGCCATCAATGGCATCCATGGGTATCAAGTCGAT
>CAWUWF010000170.1:0-3692 GCA_963925935.1 uncultured Arenicella sp.
AGAGGAGGTCTTGACCAATGCCGCCAACATTGAACAGCGTTTTGAACACGCGCTCTCATTCATCTACCAGTTTCATAGCCAAGACCCTGAATTACATCAGGTGCTTGAAGAACGCCGTAATAACGACCCTTTATTGAAAGCCATACTGGCCAATGGTGAACAGATATTGTTGCAGCGAGTTTTGCGTTTTGTTCAATGTTTCAATCTGAACAAGCCTGAAATAGTAGCGGCTAATCTCTTTGCGATGGCTGAAGGTTTGATTCATCGACATGTGTTTTCCGATGAGCAATCAGACGTTAACGATGTGGTAGAGATAGGTGCTCAGATGCTGGCCGCGTACTTTTATCGATGTGCAGAGGCTAGCAGCGCAAAAATTTAATGTAATACCAGCCCAGCGGTCTTAGCCAATAGGACGCAGGTGATAGCGAGCAATTACTCGAAAGAGTTAAACCAATAAACTTAATTTTCGGTGCCGGAGAAAAACAATATGGATCAAACCCTACTCAATTGCGATCGCTTGATACGCAATGCTAAGGTCTTTAATGATGGTAAGCAGCCAGTGGTTGAAGATATTGCGATAGGTAATGATCGCGTGGTTGCGCGCGGCGTAAATCTTCAAGTTGTGGACACAGCCGAGATTATCGATGCGCATGGTTTATGGGCAATGCCAGGGCTATTTGATATTCATACCCACTACGATCTAGAATTGGAGCTTGCTCCGGGCTTACCTGAATCAACTCGCCATGGTACTACTTCTGTGGTTATCTCCAATTGTAGTCTTGGGCTGGCCTTTGGTTCGCAGCGAAGCAAAAGTGGTGCGCTTGAGATAGACCCGATTGTTGATTGTTATGCCAGGGTGGAGAATATACCGAAGTCGGTACTACGAGCTTGTGCAGACAAGATCGATTGGAATAGCCCACAGGAGTATATAGATCACTTAGAACAATTAAATTTGGGGCCAAATGTTATTACTATGATGCCGCATTCGATGTTGCGTATTCAGACCATGGGCTTTAATAATAGTGTGTCCCGTGATCCCACTGAGGATGAGATTACAGTGATGAAGCAGATATTGAGGGATTCTTTAGAAATCGGCTATGTTGGTTTTTCGACCGATGCTTTGCCGTTTCATTATCTGGCTAATCAACCCAACTGTCACAAGACGATTCCTACCCAATTTGCTAAGTATAATGAGATAAAACAGCTAACCAACGTGGTTCGCGACGCGGGTGCTTTATGGCAAGCTACGCCCCCCAAAGACAGTGCTTTTGATACCCTGAAGACGTTTCTATTAACCAGCGGTCGTTTACATGGTAGGCCTTTGAAAACCACGGTGGTGGCCGCCTTAGATGTCGCCAACAATCGCAATTTACTTAAGTTAACCAAAACATTAGCCAGAGTTCTTAATTCGAAACTATTGAATGGTAAGTTTTATATGCAAGCGCTTGGAGCGCCATTTAAGATTTGGTCGGACGGCGCCGTAACACCCATAGCCGAAGAAATACCTGAGTTACGAGCACTAAATGAAACCGATCTCGAAGATCGTGCCGCGCGAATGGTTATTCTGTCTGACCCCGAATACCGCAAGGTTTTTAAAGCAATGTGGATGAAGGGTAAGTCGGGCTTTAGTCTTGCCCGTCTCAAGAGAAAACTGCGTTTGGAGGACTATGCCTTCGATCGTGATATGAGTGGCATGACAATTGATGTCTGCCCAATGACGATGTGGCAAGGGCTTACGTTTCGAGATGTTTTTGAGCGGGTGCAAAGGGTACTTTCATCGGTGCATCTCGACTCGGCGAATAAATCAGACCCAGAACAAGCGCTTATTCTGAGTGAGTTTGATTGGGTGCGTGATGAGGCCGATTTCGTTCTGCAAATGTTGAGCAGCTTCGACACTCAAATATCCTGGTACACAATTACTGCCAATCGAGATATGAAAACGGTCCGTGAATTACTGATGAATCCATTGCTGCTGCCCGGGTTTAATGATTGCGGAGCACATCTAACCAATATGGCGTTTTATGATGTCAATCTTCGCAGCTTAAAACTAGCCGCGCAGGGGGGCGATAAGGATGTAAGTTATATGGTTAAGCGTCTGACCAAGGACGCAGCGGATGTGTTTGGGGTTGAGGCTGGGACTATTTATGTAGGCGATGTTGCCGATCTAATTCTGATTGACCCAGAGAAATTGGCAAACCATGACGGTGAAGCGCATGTGCAAAGGATTTACCGAGAGGAATTTCAGCACCAACAGTTGGTGAATAGATCTGATGGGGTTGTGCCCTTGGTACTAATCGGTGGGAATGTGGCTTGGCGTGATAATGAATTTGCGCCTGACCTTGAGACTAGACCTTTTGGTCGATTGCTAAAACCAGCGTCTCTCGATCAATCTAAGGCAGCAGGTTCGGCGTTGGCTAATGCTGCAGCTTAAGTCGCTATAAGTTCGCTTGTAATTAAAAAAGCCTGAGTCTTTAATTAGCTCAGGCTTTTTTAATGGTTGCTAGTTTGGACGTCGTCGTTCTAAATTTGAAAGGGGGCCAAGACCTTTTTGATTTTATGTTTCTTTAATCGTACATAGTTTGGCACGCCATTTACGAACGGTGGGTAATCCTCACCTTCAATCAATGGTGCCATATAAGTTCGGCATTTGTCGGTGATAAAAAAACCATCGTCGGAGATATAATCCTCGGGCATTTTTTGCTCAATGTTGGCGACATCTTTCAATGGCACATGGCCAATCTCCCACGTATACGGCACATCGTTGGTTCGCACAATAGTCGGCATTACTGCATTTTTTCCTGCGACAGCAAATTCAACGGCGGCCTTACCAACCGCGTAGGCTTGTTGCATGTCTGTTAGTGAACCGATATGTCGGGCCGAACGCTGCAGGTAATCACACACTGCCCAGTGGCATTTAAGGTCCAAGCCCTGCTTAATAATGCCAGTGACCACCGGTGCGACACCGCCTAATTGCGCGTGTCCAAAAGCGTCCTTAATGCCAGAGTCGGCGAGAAACTTTCCGTCTGCGTATTTCACGCCCTCTGATACCACAACACTGCAGAAGCCTTTACGAATTACCGTTGCATTAACCTTTTTGAGGAAGGCGTCACGGTCGAAATCTATTTCAGGGAAAAGTATTATGTCTGGCCCCAAGCCACGTTCATCTGCAGCCAAGCCTGATGCCGCAGCGATCCAGCCAGCATGGCGACCCATGACTTCCATCACAAACACTTTAGTAGACGAAGAACACATAGATTCTACGTCCATGGACGCTTCCAAGATCGAAACGGCCACGTATTTTGCGACTGAGCCAAAGCCTGGCGAACAATCGGTGTAAGGGAGGTCGTTGTCGATGGTTTTGGGTACGCCGATACAGGTGATCGGGTAGCCCAGTGTTTCTGAGATCTGAGATACTTTGTATGACGTATCTTGAGAATCACCACCGCCGTTGTAAAAAAAGTAACGGATGTCGTGAGCTTTAAATACTTCGATTAGTCGCTCGTACTGCGGGCGGTGCTCGTCAATGGACTTAAGTTTGTAACGACAGGAACCAAAAGCTCCGGACGGCGTATATTTTAAAGCTTCGATGTCGGCCGAGCTTTCCAGGCTGGTATCGATTAAATTTTCAGTTAAGGCGCCGATAATTCCGTCTTGGCCGGCGTAAACACGCTTGATGTGTTCGGGGTAGAGTG
>CAWUWF010000171.1:0-8390 GCA_963925935.1 uncultured Arenicella sp.
TCGGCGATAAGATTCGCTGGTCCGCTTAAGAATTTCATCGGACAGACTCATCTCCGACTTATAATCGGTGGCAGCCACCCATAAGCGCAGCACATCAGCCCCTAAAGTGTTGTAAACCGTTTGTGGCGCTATCACATTACCCAAAGACTTAGACATCTTACGGCCGTCTTTGTCCACCACAAAACCGTGGGTTAGCACCATTTTATAGGGTGCTTTACCCTTATTCATTGCCACGCTTGATATTAAGCTTGACTGAAACCATCCGCGATGTTGATCAGAGCCTTCTAGGTACAAGTCAGACGGAAAAGTCAATTCTTCACGAGCGTCCACCACACTATGATGGCTCACTCCAGAGTCAAACCAGACGTCTAAGGTGTCTAATACTTTGTCGTAGTTTGCGAGGTCGTCGCCTAATAATTCAGCATCATCAAGGTCATACCAAGCCTGCACACCGGTCTGCTCGATCTTTTGCGCAGCCAGTTCCATCAGAGCAACTGTATTGGGGTGCATTTCACCGGTTTCTTTGTGCAAATAAATCGTGATTGGCACTCCCCAGTTACGCTGCCGAGAGACACACCAGTCGGGTCGGTTCTCAACCATCGTTTGAATTCGCGCTTTTCCCCAATCTGGCTCCCAGCGTACTTCATCGATGGCCTTAAGTGCCTGACGACGCAATCCCTTATCGCCTTTTAAGTATTCCATACCGATAAACCATTGTGCGGTTGCACGATAGATCATCGGGGTCTTGTGTCGCCAACAGTGCGGGTAACTATGCTCATAGTCCTCGTGCTTAAGCAAAGCACCACGCTCCTGCAATACGTCAACGACATGTGGATTTGCTTTAAAAACAAACTCACCTGCAAATAGTTCAGTGGATTCTAAAAACGTACCATTTGAACCTACGGGATTATTGACCGGTAAGTTATAGCGCTTTCCAACAGCGAAATCGTCGCCACCGTGCGCTGGAGCAGTGTGTACCGCACCCGTACCAGCTTCCGTGGTGACGTGGTCACCTAAAATGACCGGCACTTGCTTATCGTAAAACGGGTGCTTTAACGCCAGATGTTCGAGGGCGGCACCGGCAAAACGAGCAACTATTGTATGTTCATCAAGCTCATAGCGCGCCAGAGAAGATTCTAATAATTCTTCAGCCAATACCAATTGCTGATCACCCGCCTGTGCCAATACGTAGATTAATTCAGGGTGCAGTGAAACTGCTTCATTGGCAGGTAAGGTCCACGGTGTGGTGGTCCAAATCACAATGCTGGGAGAGTTCAAAACCGATTCTTGCACTTCAATGCGCTTGGCAAAATCAGCCTTATCAACAACGTCAAATTTGACGTCTATCGCGGGTGATATTTTGTCTTGGTATTCTACTTCAGCTTCGGCCAACGCGGAGGCACAAGCTGGACACCAATAGACTGGCATTAAACCGTGGTACAAGTGCCCTGCGTCTACGATTGTAGCGAGGCTGCGCACCGTGTCAGCTTCGGTTTTAAAGTCCATCGTCAGATAGGGGTTTTCCCAGTCGCCTTGCACGCCTAAGCGAATAAAGTCTTGCTTCTGACCCTCTACTTGACGGGCTGCGTATTCACGACACTTTTGCCGAAACGTTTTTCGATCAATCTTCTGACCGGCTTTTCCATGCTTCTTCTCTACCTGAATCTCGATTGGCAAACCGTGGCAATCCCAACCAGGGATATACGGCGCGCGCATACCAGCCAAGTTGCGTGACTTAATGATGATGTCCTTCAATATTTTCTGCATTGCATGGCCAGTATGAATACTGCCATTGGCGTACGGAGGACCATCGTGAAGCATGAAGGTGGGCGCATCGGCGCGTTGTTCTTGCAGAGAATGGTAGGTATTCAGCTGCTGCCATTTCTTAAGAATTTGCGGCTCACGTTGGGCCAACCCCGCTTTCATTGGGAACGCCGTTTGCGGCAAATTGATGGTGTCTTTATACTGACTGCCCGGCTTATCTTTACTCATAAACGTTTATTACTCGACGACACCGTATAGGGCGTGAAATTGGTTCAATTTGATCAGCCGATATTTTATGTTAGTTAACGTTGTTAACCAACAGGCTGACACGATTATCGACCAAATAAGGACATAAATAGTCGAATAAGCCCTGCTTTAGTCCTCAGTCTCTGTAAATACATTGATTAGGCAAACTATCAAGCAATCTATCGGCCCGATTTAACTATTGAAAAGCGCGCATTGCGGCCGAGATTCAGGCTAACGATGATGACGATGGACAAGGCAAATTACTCGAATTCTTTTCGGAAATACTCTCGCGCTGAATCTGAGTCCAATTGAATCTGCGCTTTTAGTGCGTCAAGCGACTCGAATTTCTGCTCAGAACGCAATTTACAGTGAAAACTTACGTCTATATCGACCCCATAAATATCTGAATCAAAATCAAACAAATGGACTTCCAGTCTATTCTCCTTGCCATCTACGGTAGGCCGGGTACCGACATTTGCTACACCGTCCAGCATTCGGTCGGCCACCCCAGCAACTTTGACCGCATAAACACCTTGGACTGCGGTTTGTGCTGAATCTAGAACAATATTGGCAGTAGGGAAATTCAATGTTCGGCCCAGTTGCTGTCCTTTACTGACAATACCGGCAATGGAATAAGGCCGGCCGAGCAAATTTTCAGCAAGCCCAAAGTCGCCCTTACTTAAAGCCTCTCTTACCCGACCACTACTAACTCGAGTTCCGCCTAGACTGAAAGTTTCATGCGCGGTAACAGAAAAACCATGTTCGCGGCCCATGTTTGTTAAAAGGTTGAAGTCTCCTTGTCGATCTTTACCAAAGCAAAAATCATCTCCAACGCACAAATATTTAACGCCAAGACCCTCTAACAACACATCATGAACAAATTTGTTCGGAGAATAGGCCGCAAATTCGGGATTAAAATCAATACATAAAACCTGATCTACGCCCAACGAAAATAACTGCTCGGCGCGTTGCTCGACCGATGACAATAGTGGCACTGACCCGGGCTGAAAAAACTCTTTAGCCAAAGGCTCAAAGGTTATTACGGTCGAGGGCACTCGCAATTCTGAACTCTTTTCCAGCAAGCTTTTAATCAGCGACTGATGCCCTAAATGCACGCCATCATAGTTGCCGATAGACACCACACTAGGACGGTGAATTGGATGAAGATTATGGATTCCGTGAATAAATTGCATAGCACAGTAGTTTATCAAGTCTTGGCTATGAGTACAGTCCAATCGTAAGCAACCGAGCGTTTTTGAACAAACATATTACAGAATTCGCTGGTCAGAACAATCTGGGCTTAAGCCCAATCAGGGTCATGCACTTCAATATAGCCTTGAAGTTTTTGTCGCTCACTAAATTGTTGCTGCTGCTCTCTTACATAATTTAGCGATAACTCAGGATAACGCCAACATAGTACGGCTTCGCCGAGATTAAATTCGACGACCCAAAGCCCCTGTACACAGGCGCCCAATTGTTCAATTTTGATTTTCCATTTCGACACGATAGCTTCGTATTCACTTTCAACCACCATTCTTCTGGGATCATTAGACAACATTTTTTTCAGCCTGTCTTGAATTGGCGCTAAGGAAACTTGATGCCGTTTAGTGATGGCCTGCACCAAGGCCAAATGCGCCCTCGCCTCTGAGAGACTAAACAGTTTCTGTTGTTGGCCAATTTCAATTGTCATCGTGAGTCACCGTTAAGTCTTATTTATCCTCAAGACCTATTTACCCTTAAGACCTGTATTACTAGGCGCTAGCAATAGCTGTCGGGGTCGAATACCCAAAATAAACAACATGCCTAAGTAGCTTGCGCCACCAGCAACCACCAAGCTTAGCAAGCGTAACACTCGCTGGGCCAGACCTTGCTGGTACCAGGCGCTGACTGGCTGATCAATCGCGACTAATACCGCACTCATGACAACCACCGCAATCGTGACTCTACACAAGAACCAAAGCCATCCTGCTTGCGGTTTAAAAATTCCGCGCTTAAGCAAAACAATAAATAGAAGACCGGAATTCACCCAAGCGGCAATGGATATCGCCAAAGCCAAACCTGTATGCGCCATTGTTTTAACTAAAATAATACTGAATAGTACATTCACCGCAACTGACACCACCGCAATACGCATCGGTGTTTTGGTATCTTGGCGAGCGAAAAAGCCTGGGGCTAGTACCTTTACAAAAATAAATCCGCAGACGCCGAGCGAGAATGCACGTAAAGCAGTCGCAGACATCTCTACATCTTTCACTGAAAATGCATTGTATTGAAATATTGTGCTTAGTAGAGGGGTCGCCAAAAGATACAAACCAAGGGTTGCGGGTACCGCGATCACAACCACCCAGCGCAGCGCCCAATCCATCATGGCAGAGAAGCCTTGTTCTGTTCCTGAGGTATGTTCCTTTGATAAACTGGGTAGCACCACGGTTGCCAAGGCAATACCGAATACGCCAACCGGGAACTCCATCAAGCGGTCAGAGAAGTACAACCAAGAAATACTGCCAGTCACTAAAAACGATGCCAAGAATGTATTAACCAACATATTTATCTGCGCTACCGATACGCTAAATATTGCTGGTAACATCAAAGTAAATACTCGTTTAACCGCTGGATTTTGGCGGTCGATAGTAGGCATAACTAAATAGCCTTCTTTAGCCAAGCTGGGCAACTGAAATAATAGCTGCAATAGACCGGCAATCAATACGCCAATGGCCAGAGCCTGCGCCGCATTGTCTAATACTGGCATCAAAAACCACATCGCCAATATCAGGCATATATTCAGCAATACTGGGGTGACCGCTGGAATCGCAAAACGATTCACTGTGTTAAGCACCCCCGCGGACATTGCCACTAGTGAAATACAAAACAAGTAGGGAAACATAATTCGCAAGGAATTAACCGTCGTCGCAAACTTAATAGGGTCTTCTATGAAGCCCGGCGCGAAAACTCTGACAATAAAAGGTGCGAAAACGACTCCGAAAATTGTTAACACCAAGGTCGACAAGCCCAATATCCCTGAACTGGCACTAACAAATCGTTTAGCCTGTGCCGTATTTTGCTCAGTTAATTCAGTAAATACCGGCACAAAGGCCTGTGAGAAGGCGCCTTCGCCAAAAATTCGTCTCAAAAAGTTAGGGATTCTGAATGCAACGAAAAAAGCATCTGCCAGAGCACCTGGACCCAACAAATTGGCCATAACCACATCACGAACCAAGCCGCTAACCCTGGAGACCAGAGTCATCAGGCTTACGATCGCGGTAGACTTTAGGAGTTTTTTAGACATGGTATGACAATAAGTAGTATGAGATAGATATTAACCGTAAACGACGATTAGCTTAATCAAGATTGTGTGGCTAAAGTATGATGTTATACTGGTTTTTTAAGCAAATTATACAATGTTGGCGAGTATAACCGTAGCAAAGGAAAATTTGCTGATAAAAAGCGGGGATTCCCTTGACAATTTTAATGAATATCTGCATATTCCCGTTTCGATTTTACGAGGTAAATTATCGTGGCAAATTCCCCACAAGCGCGAAAGCGCGCAAAGCAAAATACAGTACGACGTTTAGCAAATCATTCGCAGCGTTCGACCGTGCGTACAGCCATCAAGAAACTTGATGCTGCTATCGAGTCTGGCGATCAGACTGCTGCAAACGCAGCCTATAAGGTATCGACGTCTATGATTGACAAGGCCACTATCAAGGGCTTGCATCATAAGAATCGCGCAGCAAGATTGAAAAGCCGTTTAAATACACGCGTGAAGGAGATGGCAGCATAATTGTTAGCGTATTCGCTAATTATTTGCCAAATCTTTGCAAAGTTATTGAAAGGACCCGCTTAGGGTCCTTTTTTTATGCCTATTTAACTCTCCCAGCTTAACCCTCGTTTGGTAAGGGTGCGGGCTACAAGGTTGACTAAGACTATTAAAATAATCAAAGACAGGCCCTACTAAAATAAGCCATGATTCAGTTCGACAACCTCTCTATTCGACGCGGTGAAAACTTATTATTTGACCAGGCGAGCTTCCAAATTCACCCGGGCCAAAAGGTTGGTTTAACCGGTGCCAATGGTTGCGGGAAATCCAGCTTGTTTGCGGTTTTTCGAGGTGAGCTAGTCATCGATACCGGTGATGTAAAGATACCGCGAGATTGGATTCTTGCGCATGTGGCACAAGAAGCGCCGGCAGATGAACGACCGGCAATTGAACATGTTCTGGATGGCGATGCTGAATGGCGCGATCTTGAGCAGAAAATTCAAGACCCTGAACATCCTCGCTATACCAAATTTTATTCTCGCTACGAAGAAATAGACGGCTACTCAGCGCGCAGTCGCGCCGCGCAGCTACTATCAGGCTTAGGCTTTAAGCCACAAGACATTGAGAAATCTGCCAAAGAGTTCTCAGGGGGCTGGCGGGTTCGCTTAAGCGTTGCCAAGGCACTTATGTGTCGTTCTGATCTACTGCTCTTAGATGAGCCAACCAACCATCTCGATCTAGACGCAGTGCTGTGGCTCGAGCGCTGGCTTAAGAACTATCGCGGCACCCTAATCTTAATTGCGCATGACCGTGATTTTTTGGATCAACTTACCTCCCATACTTTGCAAATAGAAGGGCAGAAAGCGCGCTTGTATAAAGGTAATTACTCTGCCTTTGAAAAAATACGCGCTGAACAATTAGCCAATCAACAGATTCAATTCACCAAACAGCAAAAAGAAGTCGCGCACATGCAGGATTTTGTACGCCGCTTCAGGGCCAAGGCCACCAAAGCTAAGCAGGCACAGAGCCGCTTGAAAGCTTTAGAAAAAATGGAACTCATTGCACCAGCGCATGTCGACTCCCCATTTAGTTTCAGCATTCCGAAACCTGAAAAAAACCCTAGCCCATTGCTCAGCCTGCATAAGGTATCCATTGGCTATGGTGATACCACCATTGTTGAAGATATAGAATTTTCCATGACACCTGGCGATAGGATTGGCTTAATCGGCCCCAATGGTGCGGGTAAATCAACGGTCATCAAGATGCTAGCCGGTGAGTTAAAGCAATCGTCCGGCGACTATCATTCATCGAAAGAAATTAATATAGGCTATTTTGCACAGCATCAGATTGAACAATTGCAAATGCAGCATTCTCCTATGGAGCATCTTAAAATTCTTGATCTAGAATGCAATGGAGGCAAAGCAACCGAAAATCAAATGCGGCGCTATCTAGGAAGCTTTGGTTTTAGTGGCGGTAAAGCCACCAGTAAAGTGGCTCCATTCTCAGGCGGTGAGAAATCACGCTTGGCATTGGCCCTGATATGCTACCAACGGCCTAATTTGTTGCTATTAGATGAGCCGACCAATCACCTCGACATTGACATGCGCCAAGCCTTGGCTGTCGCTCTGCAGGAATACAGCGGGGCGGTAGTCTTGGTTTCGCACGACAGACATTTATTAAAGGTTAACTCGGATAAATTGATTCTGGTCGCCAATGGCCGTGCTACTGAGTTTCAAGGTAGTGTCGACGATTATCCAAAATGGTTAGCTGAGCACAACCGCGGCAATGATTTGTCGGATTTCGATACACCAGAGACCAATGAAACACCGATTGAAAATACGGCCGGTGCCAAAAAAGAACAAAAAAGGCTCGAAGCAGAACGGCGCCAGCAACTACAACCGCTAAGCAATACGATAAAACGTGCAGAGCGGGTAATGGAAAAACTGGACTTGGAAAAGCAAGCAATTCAAAGCAAACTAGCTGACAATGATTTATACAACGATGAGAATAAAGATCAATTGCGTAAGCTACTAACAGACCAAGCCTATGTTCAAAAAGAACTGGATACTGCGGAGGCTCAGTGGCTGGACGCAAGCGAGGCCTATGAGGCGGCACGTTGAACAATAAAACTCATCTGGTGTTTGGGGCTGGGTTAACCGGCGGCTATTTAGCCGGAGGACTTATCGCCGCTGGGTTATCGACGAGCCTTGTTGCTCGGCAGAAAACACACATAGCGATGGCTAATGGGCTGCTGCTTAGCGATTATGACGGCAACCAAAAAACCTTGCCTGCGCCGACCTTTATGACCGCCGGAAACCCATCAAAACAAAACTTCGACTTTATTTGGTTGACCGTAAAATGTACCGCAATCACTAATATAACGACCGAACTCGCATCATTTGTAAGCGAGTCGACGGTTATCATTTGTTGTCAAAATGGATTTGGCAGTGATCAGATCATTCGCCAATCGTTCCCTAACAATGATGTGCTCATCGCAATTGTTGGTTTCAATGTAGCAGAACCGAAGCCGGGTCACTTACATAGATCGACCGAAGGTAGATTGGTAATCCAGCAGGCTAGCGAAGCGCATTCGATCAGCAGCGAAGCGATGCCATGGCTGGCA
>CAWUWF010000172.1:0-18986 GCA_963925935.1 uncultured Arenicella sp.
CGTAGGCTGCTACTGCCATAGTATCAATTTCTAAATCATTTAGACGATGTACTCCGTGCCACTCGTTCAAGGCACCAACCACTGGAGCACGCAGAAAGCTAAGGTTCTTAACAATTTCGCCCCAACCCACCCCCGTGTGCATCTTTAGAAAATAATCCTTGCTACCACGAGTAAAGCGCAGGGTGCGTCGGCCATGTGCTTCGCGGTAAACTTTACCTTCGATATTCATCATTTGGTAAAAAGAATCTTCGCCGCCCAAAGCCTGACGTAATTCATTGTTGATATACAGAGACTCGTCTGGTTTCTTTTTCTCATCGGCGGTCAGATATAAGCTTTGCTGAGCGCAAGTTTGCTCAATAAAGTCGACAGCCCTTTGCGGCATGACATACAAAGATGGATTTTGACCATACTTTAAGCCATTTTTTCGCCATAGTTCTTTTTCCTCAGAAAGCAGCATTTCATGCAGCTTGCTATTCAGTTCATCTTGAGTGAATCGCTTACGTAATACATAGCCGGCCTCGGCCAGTTTTATATGTGGCGCGTAACCGCAGACTGGCGTAGCCAATACTGGCAGGCCTGAGACAATGGCTTCCAGTAAAACGCCACCAGTGGTTTCTGCGTATGCGGGGTGCAATAACATATCACCCGCTTTCATTAGAGCCGGTACGTCCTTGCGGCCACCAAGGAAAGACACCCTATCGGCTATATCCAATCTTTTAGCTTGGCGTTGAAATTGATCCGTTTTGTCCTGCCCGACGACAAATAATTTTGTTTTTGCCAGTAATTCTGCGGGTAGCGCTGAAATCGCAATGATGGCGCGATCCAGACCCTTAGTGTTGAAGCCAGATCCGATCAGCAATACTAAGTTTTCATCATGAGCAATGCCGAATGACTTACGCAAGTCGTCTCTACTCGGGAGATTTTCTAAATTGGCCCAGCGCGCTTTCTCTAAGGTAGGTGGTAAACACAAGAAACGCGAATCTTGGGTTAAGTAATATTGTTGGTATATTGCCTTTTCGCGATCAGAAAGCGACAAAATATTGGTGCGTGAACCAGCTTCAAACACGCCTCGCTCAAAACTCGATAAGTAGATAAAACGAGGAGTGAACCGGTAAAAAATCGAATAGCGTAAAAACGACCGACCGACATAACAATAGTCACCACAATAGTAGATATCCAGGCCTGGAATCTTATTGAAACCAACCACCACATCATAGTTTTTACCAGTCAGATACTTAGTTAAATTCTTATTGAACGATCCAGCTCTGGTATGGTTGGTTAAGCCAAAGTGCTTAACAATTACAACTTCAACGCCTGCCGGAATGTCACCTTCCCAGCTGCCAGTATAGACAGTTGCTTTGTGTCCGCGTTGAATGCACTCATTGGCAATTCGCAGCATGTCGAGCGACAAGCCACTATAGGGGAAGTGTTTATATAGACAAAAAGCGAAATGCATACTAGGGAATATTGTTGATTGGTTTAGAGCCAAAAAGCCCATAATTTGTTACTTAGTGCGGCCAATAAAACCAGCAGCATCTTAAGTAAGCAAAACAGGCCGTCGAAACTTAGTTGATTCGGCGCCGGCTCTGAAAATGAGCCCTAATTATACGCCTAAAAACAACTCAAATTAGATAATTTGTTTGGACAGGGATGCCCAAATGCTCTCTGCAGTAATGGTCGTATAGCATGGAGGTGTCGTTTGTGCCTGAGTTAACTTGTCACATTGCTTGAGAAAACAGGGTGAACAAGGGTAGTCGGTTTGTAATAAGTTTGAAGAGTCCCCTATGGCACCCGTTAGCGTTGCATCGGTTGCGCCATATACCGAAACTGTCGCAATCCCGAGGCCTGCCGCTAGATGTCCTAGGCCTGTATCGACGGCAATCGCACCGCTAGCGTTACTCAGCTGGCTTGCCAGTTCGCTTAAGGCAAGTTTTGGTAAAACCTGTATGGCACTGCGTTGGTATGCGATCTTTTCGGCACGTATTTTTTCGTCTGCGCTACCCCAACTTATTTTTATTTGATAGCCTTGCTTAAGCACTAAATCACTTAATGTGTGCCAAATTGAGTCGGGAATATGCTTGC
This sequence comes from uncultured Arenicella sp., assembly GCA_963925935.1. Classification (GTDB taxonomy): domain Bacteria; phylum Pseudomonadota; class Gammaproteobacteria; order Arenicellales; family Arenicellaceae; genus Arenicella. The sequence goes on from CAWUWF010000172.1 coordinate 2,083, forward strand.
TAGCCCAGGTGGTGCTGGGAAAGAAAAAAATGGTCGGCAGTTCCTGCTTGTCCGCTCTTTGCGTGCTGGGCTTTAGTGCATTGATTGAATAGTTAGGTTTTGTTGTTGGCACCGGGTAGTTAAACCCGTAGGCAAATAATTGTCGAAGCCGATCAATGGCATGCTGATTTTTGGGTATATCGATATCGTGGTGATAGAAACGTGCGGCCGGTCTTTCTTTAATTGAATCGGCGCTTAGGCCGATTCGTTTGCCATTGCGTTTTAGTTTCGCCAAGCAGCCAAGTGCCGCGCTCTTCATTAAACCTTGAGCATCAATAACCACGTCATAGGGTTCGGCCCTGAGTAATTTGATGAACCTATAGAACTCTTTCAAATTTCTTAAGTTTAGGCTTCGCCATCGGCGGGTCGAGACAGGTATTACTCGGTTCACGCCGGGATGCAAACGCGGAATATCGCTGAAGCTATCCTCAATCATCCAGTCAATTTGAACCTGTGGGGAATTCTCTACTAGGTCGCTCAGTGCCGGCAGCACATGCAGGGTGTCGCCCATTGAGGTGAGTTTGACCACCAATATGCGTAACCTTTGGTCTGTTGCTGGAGTAGTCATCAAAGCAGCTGTGATGCCTGGACTTGCACCAGATCAACCCCTAATTGATTCAAGCAATTTAAGTGCCCGAGAGGACATTCGCGTTTAAAACAGGGACTGCATTCTAGATCTATTCGCGCAATTATATGGTTTTTACTTAAAGGTGGAGTATGCCCAGGATCGGTAGAGCCGTAGATTGCCACCAACGGTTTTTGTAGGGCAGCGGCAATGTGCATCAAACCAGAGTCATTGCTGATTACCAAAGAGGCACAAGAAATTAGGTCAATGGCTTCAGGAAGAGAGGTTTGCCCAGCGAGAATCTGGCAACGCCCTTGGGTGTGCGAATCAATCTCCTTGCAGGTACTTAGGTCATTATCAGATCCCATTAACCAAACTTGCCAGCCCAGTGAAATGTAGTGATTAGCCAGCCCTCCGTAATGCGCAGACGGCCATTTTTTTGATGCGCCAAATTCGGCGCCAGGGCACAATACCAAGCAAGAAGCCTCTAAATTTAATTGATGTTTTGCGAGAACAGAACTGACTTGTGAAGCGCTCACCTCTAATTGAGGCGACGGTATTGACGCAAGTTTGCGACAACTAGCTCCGGCATCTAGGCCCAGGGCTAAGAACCGCTGCACAGTCATAGGCAAGCGAGTTTTATCCAACTTGCGAATATCATTCAATAAGCCCCAACGCTGTTCGCCACGAAATCCGGTGCGTTGAGGTATTCGTGCAATTGCAGGTATCAATGCTGATTTTAGCGAATTTGGCAAAACGATCGCGTGGCTATATTGCTTGCTGCGCAATTGCCTACCCAAGCGAATACGCTCACTTAGGCTCAGTTTTCCATGATTGAAATTAGCGCTGATTAATTCACTAACTTCAGGCATGCGATCAATTAATGCGGCCGTCCACGCGGGTGCCAAAACATCAATTTGGGAATAGGGCTCTCTTCGCTTTATATCAATAAACAGACTTTGCGCCATCACCATATCGCCGACCCAAGATGGGCCGATTACAAGGTATTTGCGAACTTGAGATGAAGTCTGTTGTGACATTACAAAGGTGAGTTTATCGGACGGTGACTAATTACAGAGCTGCTTATCTTAAACATGAGAAGGAGCCCTACTCTTGGCTAGATATACGTCAGCCAGTCTTGTCTATTTGGATCTCTGCCGTTGACCACATCAAAGTAACGTTGCTGAATCTCTTTGGTTATCGGGCCGGAAGATCCGTCACCTATTTCGCGATCATCTAGCTCTCTGATGGGCGTAACTTCCGCGGCTGTGCCAGTAAAAAAGGCTTCATCGGCTGTATAAATTTCGTCTCGCGTTATCTGCTTCTCGATCACCTCAAGCCCCATGTCACTGGCCATTACTTCGACGATACTATCTCGAGTAATACCTTCCAAGGCAGAGGTTAGAGACGGGGTAAAAACTTTGCCCCTACGGACGATGAAAATATTCTCACCACTGCCTTCAGCCACATAGCCATTGGTGTCTAACATCAATGCTTCGTCATAGCCGGCGTTCTCTGCTTCTTGTAAGGCCATGATCGAATTGGTGTAGTGGCCGTTAGTTTTGGCTTTGGACATCGTGCTGTTCACATGATGGCGATTGAATGAAGAGGTCTTAACCCGAATGCCATTCTCTAAAGCGCCTTCGCCAAGATACGTTCCCCACTCCCAAGCCGCGATGCTTAAATGAACCTTAAGGCCTTTTGCATGCAGGCCCATAGCTTCGGAGCCATAAAATGCCATCGGTCTTAGGTAGGCTGACTTGAGTTGGTTTTTGGCCACACAATCGATTTGGGCTTGACGGATAACCTCGGTCGAAAATGGAATCTTCATGCCCATAATCTTGGCTGATTGCTGTAAGCGTTCAGTGTGGCGATCTAAGCGGAAAATAGCGGGCCCGCGATCAGTTGCATAAGCACGTACACCCTCAAAAACACCTACTCCGTAATGCAGCGTATGGGTCAATACATGTACTTTCGCCTCTCGCCATTCTACAAACTCACCATCCATCCAGATGTAACCATCACGATCATCAAAGGTCATTATTGCTCTCCACAACGTTTACTTAATAACTGTTGGCTTACCACAGTTATCTTTAATTAAATTTTATAGTCGCTAACCGTATCGAACGGCAAACGCGAAAGACCGCCTATTATAATCCCTTGTGGTTTCAGTTAGCAGTGTTTTTTGTAAGGTTCAGGGCGCTAGTATCGATTTTAAGCCTGAAATTGCTATGCACTTAGTGAGTTACATTGGCGATTAATCGAATCCAGTAATTGCTTGCGCTCAGCCGCTTTCAATGTATGCCTAACCCGGGCGGTTCTAGGGTGACAATGCAGGCGCATGGGCATTTGCAATGGCGAAAATTGGTATTCGACTAAGCCATCCTTTGTGACCTGACCGATAGCAATTTTTGAATAATTAATATCGTTAACCAACAAGTCTTGATGCCCCAGACCCTGACCGACAATGATGCTATCGATTCCTTGCAATTGTTTGCGATGAAAAATATGTATATGGCCGCTCAGCATGCTTTGCACATTGGCCTTTTTAAGAGCGCTAATCAACCAATCTCTCTCTCCCTTGCTGCCCATATCATGATCACTGTTTGGTTGCGGATCATAAAGCGGCCGATGAGTAAAAGCGACGGTGTGTTCTACGGACTGTGATTGTAAGGCCATTTGATGCAAAATTCGGCCTCGCGAACCCGCACCATAGGGTAGGTGGTTGGCTGCAGTATCAAGATTGGCAAAACGCGTTTTTCCAATCTTGAAAAAATAGTTCAACGGACCTATGTCCTCTAAAAACTGTTGGTAAATAGCGCCTGACTCATGAAAATCATGGTTGCCGATACTGACGTAAACAGGCAGAGGTGCGCTATTAAAAAGTTTAATCGAATTAGCGTAGTCGCTCGATTGATAGTTGAAATCACCCAAATGCAAAAGAAATTGAGCGCCAAGATTTTTGGCTCGTTGAATACACCAGGCCAACTCGCTTTGACCGCCAGTATCGCCAATAGCAGCAAATCGGTAACTTGTTCTCGAGGGTAATTTCCATTCAATGGTCAATGACTCACCGTTGTCGATAGTCAGTTCCAAAATTCGACTAATACCATCGACCGATTCTGACACTGACGATGGCTTTCCTTTGGGTATGTTTAAAAGTGCATCTTGAGCGATATTGTTAACAGAAATGCGCAGGCGAGACGTCTTGTTCGCTGTCAGACGCAGCGCAGGCTCAGGGGCGTATGCTCTGAATGAATAGTCTGCATGTTCAGCAACTTGAGTGGCGCTTTGAATTAGCTCAGAAATTTCTATTTCAACTTGGTCGACTGAAAAGTTTGTTGCTAATGGCTTGGGCTCCCACCGTAATGGCGGAATACGAATGCCTCTGGTATAGCTATAGCCAGCAAGCCCGAGTGCGGCCAAGCTGGTGATGCTAATGAAGGATCTTCTCTTGATAATATCGCTAACCTAATTTATCGGAAAAATAGTTGTGAGCCGCTAACTCACTTAACTTTAGAATTATATGATGTTAAGTGAACCCTTGAGTAATGATCCTCATCAACCAAGAATGATTTTATTTGATGACCATAATTGAACTCGAGGGTTTGGCGCATAGTGTTTTCTTTCAAGTCTTTGTTAGACCCGATTAACACAACGTAGTCGAAGGTTTTAATTTCTCCGGTCCTAATGAACAATTTCATGATATCGATTGAATACAGACGATCCAGGTCTTGTGGGCCTTCTCGCCGTGAATAGTATGCCAACAACTTATTGTTGGTGTAAATTCGAGCATTCTTGGGCAAGTTTTGATCAATCCACTGGCCGCTTTCTTTGATAAATTCTTTATCAGTTTTAACATTCAGCCCTTCTAGCGAAACAAGCACTAAGACTGCCAGAGCAAACCATGTACCAAGCTTCTCTGAGATTGTTCCGTTTTTAGCGAGAACAATTAGATGATCAATCGTAAATGGTGCCAGAATTAATAATGTCAGCGCCGACGCCATGGTATATCGGCTCACCAAAAAGCTATTGAAGAGATTAAACCCAAGCAGCATTAACAGATTGGTAACCAAATAGATCAGCCATATCTTGCGCGGCAGTGGGGCGCGTAACACAGGCATTTTTAAAAATGCGTATACTGAAAAAGCAGCAAAGAAAACTGCCATCCTGCGAATCAATTCATAACTTACGTCGCCGATATTGGCAAGCATTAGGCCGGCTAAGCCAAGTAGACTTGGCTTGTCTTGACCTAAGCCGTTTTGGATATTCGCTAAGAATAGGTCGCTTAAACCTTGAATATCTTGGCCCGCATTTCTGGCCATTTCCACTGAATCCATGTACTTGTCATTAAGGTACCAAAATAACAGTGCCATCGATGAAATAGCTAACAGGCCCGACAATAGTGTCAGAATGGTTTTCCGATGGGGAATGCTGGTAGCGCCAAATAGAAACAAAAAGTAGGGTGCAATTAAGATGAACACAATACCTTCAAACCGGAACAGACTGCTGAGACCGGCAAACACCAGCCAGCCTATCAAATGCCTTTTATCGGTGGTCGCACAAAAACGCAGAATGAAATAAAGAGACCACAAATAGCAACTTAAATAGCCAAAGTCGCGAATAATGAATGAGCGATATTTGCTTATACTGGGAAACAGCAGTACCACCAATACCGCAATCGCAATGATGCGCCGATTGTTATTCGAAAGCTCTGCAACTATGCAGACAAACGCCAAGGTCAGAGAAGTCGCGAGCAGTGTATTTAACACAAGCGCAGCAGTCTCGATGTCCAGCATCAGCAGCTTTGCTGTGCCTGCGATAAATAAGGGATAAAACGGCCAGCTATAAAACTCAAACGCATCCCCGACCCGACCATCCAGAAATAGTTGAGCTACCTTCAGATAGGTGACGCCATCAAAATTAATAACCGGATCTAGATACAAGCACCACGCCGATATGGCGATATTTGCCAGTATCATGCACAGGATTAGTAATGGACGGTCGCGATAAAGCTGGTACATTTTAAGGGAACGTGGTTTCGTCTTTTGATTTATTTAACGGCAGGGTTAGTTCTGTTAACGCGCCGCAAAAGTGACCCAAAACGTAAGATGGGTTATTATTAGGTTACTTCAGTACAGACTCTATTTTCGACTAATTAATCGACAATAGAGCAAGATCAATTGTGGCCTTTTCGTGGTGCCAAATAGAACGATTAATCCTATTTTCTGGGGCAATCAAATACTACCATAATTCTGTGCATTACTATCACTTGAGCAAAGAGGCTTTTGATGAAAAAAATCTTAATTACCGGCGGTGCAGGCTATATTGGAAGCCATACTGTGGTTGAATTGTTAGAAACTGGTTTGTCTGTCGTGGTTATCGACAATCTCTCAAACAGTTCGGCAGAGGTATTTGCTCGGATTAAGAAAATTACCGGCATTGAGCCTGAATTTGTCGAAGCCGATATTAGGGATGAACAAGCGCTAACAACTCTATTTAACAAATATCAATTTGACGCTGTTATTCATTTCGCAGGATTAAAGGCGGTAGGGGAGTCTGTACAACAGCCTTTATTGTATTATCAAAATAATGTGCAGGGTGCCTTGAGCCTATTTAAGGTAATGGCGGAACAACAGTGTTTTCGATTAGTGTTTAGTTCATCAGCGACCGTCTACGGTGACCCTGAAAGCACACCTATTACCGAAAGCTTTCCGTTGTCTGCGACCAACCCTTATGGCCAATCAAAACTAATGATTGAGAACATATTGAACGATTTGAGCCATGCTGATTCGCGCTGGCAAATCTCGATTTTGCGATATTTCAACCCAGTGTCAGCACATTCAAGTGGCTCGATCGGGGAAAACCCGAATGGAATACCAAACAATTTACTGCCCTATATCGCTCAGGTAGCGGTAGGTAAATTGCAGCAACTGTCGGTGTATGGAAATGATTATCCGACCCATGATGGCACTGGTGTAAGAGATTATGTGCATGTGGTGGACCTTGCCAGAGCGCATTTAAAAGCGTTGCAACACTTATCCCCCGAGCACGGATGTCAGGCTTACAATATTGGAACAGGTCAGGGTTATTCAGTGCTAGACATGGTTGCTGCCTTTGAAACGGCCAGTTCGACAACGATTAAGTATCAAGTTGAAGCCCGCAGAACCGGGGACATAGCAACTTGTTTTGCAAATGCAGATAAGGCTGAGCAAGCATTGGGTTGGAAAGCCGAATATGGCATAGAGCAGATGATGCAAGACCTGTGGCGATGGCAGTCTAACAACCCAAATGGGTATCAAGGATGAGGGTGTAGGAAAATAATCGTATCAAGTTTGTCGCAGACCTGCCTTTGATCGCGCTGTTTGCTTGCGTTGCAATCTAAGGCGCGCCTAGTTTAGTTGGAAATTAATTCGTTTACTGGCTAGATGATTTTGAGGTTGTTGATCAGTTGTTGTTTATTCAGAGATGCACTTAGTTTATCGAACGCCCTTAACGGCCCAACCCCAGACGGCGTACCGGTGAGTACTACACCCCCTGTGGCATACCATTGATGTTGGTAGTCTCGCACTTAACTATCTTGATGCTAATTAAGCAACTGTTGGAAAAAGCTACGTAAGCCAGCCTCTCTTCCATTCTCCCAAGCCTTTAAAACAGCCGTACCAATTACTGCAATGTCGGCATGTTTGCCAATAAAGCTAATATCTTGCGCTTGGCTTACCCCAAAGCCAACCGCTAAAGGCAGCTCGGTAAACTGATGGCAACGTTCAATAAACTCAGCCACATCTTGATTCATGCTGGTAGAAGAACCGGTAACGCCCTTGCGTGCGACCGTATAAATAAAACCATTTGCGGCTGCAGCCAATTGTTGTAGACGTTCATTGCTATTGGTAGGGGTCATTAGCATGATCGGTGCTAAGTCTAGCTCACTTGCAATGCTGTGTAGTTCGGTGGCCCCTTCTACCGGCAGGTCAGGCAGAATAAACGCTATTCCACCAGCATCTTTCAGACTTTCTAAAAACGCCCGATGGCCCGTTTTAAAAACCGTATTGTAGTAGCCCATCATGATCACTTTGAAGGGGAATTCTGCGCTAACCTTGCGCATAAAGTCGAAGCAGTCACTGACGTGAACACCGTTATTTATGGCTTCCTGATTAGCTTTTACAAATAGGGGGCCATCCGCCGAAGGCTCAGAAAATGGAAATTGTAATTCAACTAGGTCAACCCCAAACTCGGCCATAATCTCAAGCTCCTTCCAATTGTCTTCAAAGGAAGGGTAGCCGCAAACCACATGCGTCATAATCATCGCGTCGCGATTGCCTGATTCTAAAGAGCTTTTTTGTTGAGCGATATATTCAGTTAAATTCATCTCATTAGCCCTCATCATTGGTCGCAGATTTATTTGAACCGGTGCTTTCGCGATGGTATTGATCTGCTTTTTGTTTGATGAAACTTTTCCAGTGTGCGTCATCTAATGCGTCAGCAATAGTGAAAATATCTTTGTCACCACGCCCTGACATATTAATCAGTACCACCTCGTTAGTTGACATATGTTCTGCTTCTTTGATTGCTTGAGCGAAACCATGCGCACTTTCCAATGCTGGAATTAAGCCCTCGGTCAGCATGCACATTTTCAATGCTTGCGTAACTTGAGTATCGGTAACTGCTTCAAACCGAACTCGGTTTTGCTCCCACAGGTGAACTAAAATCGGGTTGACTCCAATGTAGTCAAGCCCAGCAGCGACGGAATGTGTTTCAAGCATATTGCCGTCATCATTTTGTAGAAAGTAGGTCTTCATGCCCTGCGCGACACCTACCGAAGCGTCTTTATAAGCTAAACGTGCAGCGTGATTGCCTTTGCCTGGGCCAAAGCCACCGGCTTCACAGCCGACTAATTGAACATCGGCATCATCTATAAAGCCCTGAAATAAGCCAATGGCATTAGAGCCTCCGCCAACACAGGCGAAGACGCGGTCAGGCAGTTTGCCAGTGCTCGTTAATATTTGTTCGCGCGCTTCGCGGCCTATCACTGATTGAAACCAGCTCACCATTTCTGGAAAAGGGTGGGGCCCACAAGCGGTGCCTAAAACATAGTGGGTGTCATCCATATTGGTGACCCAGTCTCTAAGGCATTCATTAATCGCATCTTTCAAGGTTTGTTGGCCATCCGTGACGGAGACCACTTCAGAACCCATATTTTCCATCCAGAACACATTGGGTCGCTGGCGAGCGACGTCCACCGCACCCATGTAAATTTTGCTTTTAAAGCCAAAGCGGGCGGCCATAGTTGCGGTAGCATAACCATGTTGGCCTGCGCCGGTCTCAGCTATAACGCGGGTTTTGCCCATGCGCTTGACTAGCAATCCTTGGCCCATCACATTATTTATTTTGTGCGAACCGGTATGGTTCAAATCTTCGCGTTTGACGTAGATTTGCGCACCGCCGAGTTTATTCGATAGGTTCTCTAAATGAGTGACTGGAGTAGGGCGGCCGGAGTAAGACTGCATTAATGCTATGAACTCTTGCCAAAAGCTTGGATCCTCCTTAGCCTCACGAAACGCTAGTTTCAATTCCTCTATGGTGGTGTGCAGAATCTCAGGCAGAAAAGTGCCGCCGTATTCACCGTAATAACCTTCACGGCCGTTTTTGAAATCAAATAAATCCATACTAATAGAATAATAATTGAGGTTCACGCAGTTCTAGCCAAGCGAAAAGCGTTAAAAGGAACCTTGAAAAAGGCTGCTTATCGTAACATTCAGGCAGCTCTTGAAATAGACACAATTTTCATTATTTCAAAGGTAGTTCGATGTTCAAAGTTCAGTTTCGGCGCGATCTGGGGCAAACATTGTCCTAGCGATTTAAGGATTGCCTTATGTAAGTAGGGTGCCATTACTATCAACACCATCCCAGCGCACCAATTCTATGGAATGTTAAAGCCCTTTATCTCGATATTTTGATGGCCTTGATGTACCACGCTGGATATTAAATCCTCCCCAATCTGAATCTGCTGCAAGCTGAATGGTTGCACAGGTTGGGCTTTACCTTCAAATTTAAGGTTAAATGAATTTGGACTGGCTAAATCCATTTCATTCATTTTGAAATTTATTCCTTGGCCGGTTGCCTTGCCATAGGCTTCTTTACGAGTCCAATATGCAAGAAAACGCCGAGCGTCAATACTGCCATCATCTTGAGTGACATAACTGGTCTCGGCTGGGGTGAAGCGTTTCTCGACGATAGCAGCAAAATTGCTACGCCGGGACAACGATTCAATATCGACGCCAACCGCCTTGAAGCGTGTAAACGCGAGTAGTGCCACGCTGTTTGAGTCGATTACGGTATCAGTAAAATTAAATTGAATATCACTGGGGTTGGGGTTGAGATAGGGTTTGTTTAAGCGGCTATAATTTATTCTTACCTGTTGTGCAGGCGTACAGTTATACCCGCCAAGCATGTTCATCAAATGATAACGTCCCGCCAAATAGGCTTGCTTTAACGCTGGCGTGGCGCGGCGTTGGTATTTATCTCGTTGTGTATCGTTAAGTAGCTCAATGGCGCTTTCTTGTTGTTCGCTATCTAAGCTGAGCGGAACAAGCCACAGATGCAGCTGATTCTCAAGCAAACTCGGTGGTGAGCTCGAATCGGCGATCTGCCATTCAAGTGTTCTACCAATTTTCTCTTTTTGATGGCGCTGTGTCACATCAGGTACCTAATAACGAAAATAAATAACATTAGAAAATTAAAAATTCGTATTTCGTTGATCAATAGAAAGAATTAGTGCCGTGCATTGGTCTATTGCAACGTAAAATGAACTCAACTGATATGATACTAGTATGAATCCTAAAATTATCCTAGCAGTCGTCGTGATCGCTCTATTCGGGGCGTTTTTCGCCTTTGACCTGCAGCAATACTTTTCTTTAACGTACTTGAAGCAGCAACAAGGTGCGCTCAATGAGCTGTATCTCAATAAGCCGTTATTGGTGGCCGGCGCATACTTCATTATTTATGTCGTATTTGCTGCATTGGCTCTGCCCGCAGCTCTAATTCTAACCTTGGCTGGCGGTGCAATATTTGGGTTTTGGACCGGTTTTATTTTGGTTTCATTCGCCAGCACCATCGGCGCGACCATCGCCTTCATCTTAACCCGTTATTTATTCCATGAGAGCATCGAAGCCAAATTTGGTGATCGTTTAAAAGTAATGAATACGGGGATCGAGAGAGAGGGGGCATTGTATGTTTTTGGAATGCGCCTAGTACCCTTATTTCCGTTCGTAATGATTAACTCATTGCTGGCTTTAACTAAATTAAAAACTTGGACATTCTACTGGGCAAGTCAAATAGGAATGCTTGCTGGCACTGCCGTCTATGTCAACGCTGGCACGCAAATAGCGAAGATAGATAGTTTGGCCGGCATTGCTAACCCTAAGCTCCTTCTGTCTTTTGCCTTATTAGGCGTTTTCCCGATTGCCGCCAAAACAATTTTAAATATATTAAAGTCGCGCAAAGCAGAAGCTGATTAGAGTTAACGGCGCGTAAGCAATTTGATTTAGAAAGACCATAGCAAAGTAAAAATTAGGAAACAGAAATATGCCAAAGTATGAAGCGAATTTAGTTGTGATTGGTGCTGGTTCTGGTGGTTTGGTCAGTGCCTTAATAGCTGCAGCCGTTAAATCCAAAGTAATACTGATCGAACGACACAAGATGGGCGGCGATTGCTTGAATACCGGTTGCGTGCCCAGCAAGGCACTGTTGCGATCCGCTAAGATTGCTTCGTACATGCATCGTGCTGAAGAGTTTGGAATTGAATCAGTACCGGTCAAGCCCATTTTCAGTAAGGTGATGAAGCGGGTTCATAAGGTTATTGAAACCATCGAACCGCATGACTCGATCGAGCGTTTTACCAGCTTGGGCGTTGAATGTGTGACTGGCGAGGCCGAGATTGTAGACCCGCATACGGTGCAGGTGGGTGATCGCATGATTACCACCAAAAGTATTATTATTGCGGCAGGCGCGCGCCCGTTTGTGCCTCCGATTGAAGGTATAGAGAAAATCAAATATCTTACTTCTGATAACGTCTGGGAGTTACAGGAGTTACCCCGGCGTTTAGTGGTGCTTGGCGGTGGACCAATCGGTTGCGAGTTAAGCCAAGCATTTGCAAAACTGGGTAGCCAGGTAACCACCGTCGAGATGATGGGGCAGTTAATGGGGCGTGAAGACCAAGATGTCGCAGAAGTTATCACGAAGCGCTTTGAAAGTGATGGAATTCGAGTTCTCACCAATCATAAAGCGGTTAGATTTACCGTTGAGAATGGCGAGAATATTCTACATTGTGAGTCGCAGTCTGGACCGATAGAAGTACCCTTCGATGAGGTTTTGGTGGCCGTGGGGCGCAAGGCTAATAGCGATGAAATGAAGCTGAAAGAATTAGGTATTAAACTCCGTCGCAACGGCACCATTGAAACCGATGAATATTTACGTACCGCGGTGCCCAATATTTTTGCATGTGGAGATATCACCGGCCCTTATCAGTTTACTCATACTGCATCTCACCAAGCGTGGTTCGCAACTGTGAATGCTTTGTTTGGGTTTGCCAAAAAATTTAAAGTGGACTATCGCGTCATTCCTTGGGCAACGTTTACCATGCCCGAAGTCGCGAGGGTTGGGATAAATGAAAATGAAGCTAAAGAAAAAGGGCTTGATTACGAAGTTACCCGCTATGGAATTGATGATTTAGATAGGGCGATAGCGGATGGTGAGGCTCACGGATTCGTCAAAGTGATTACCCCAAAGGGAAAAGACAAGGTATTGGGCGTGACCATTGTTGGGCACCATGCTGGTGAGCTAATTGCAGAATACGTATTGGCGATGAAATACAATCTTGGCTTGAACAAGATTCTCGGAACCATCCATCTTTACCCAAGCCTCGCGGAATCGAACAAATTCGTCGCTGGTAATTGGAAAAGAGAGCACCAGCCGCATGGCGTATTGAAGTGGGTGGAACGATTGCATAATTGGCGTCGCTAATTTCAAGGCTATCTAATTTCAGGCCTACTAAATTATAAGACTTTAAATTTCATCAATTCAATTTTTACAAAACCCTGCTTTGAATAGTCTAATTAGGCTATTCAAAAAATGCCAAACGTACCATAATTCCCAGCGAGGGTTGGCTTCGTCGGCAAATTTTAAGAAGAGTTGAAATGAACGTAATAAGAAGAAGATGTTGAGGGCGGTTGCGTTATTTTCAGTCTGCGTATTTATCCTTGTGATGCCTGTATTTACACAGGCATCACAAGGAATTTCGTTTTGGGATAATCGAGAGCCAGACAGCAAGATCAAAGTTGATCACAGCCAATGGCAGGCCATATTAGATCGGTATTTGGACGACCAACACCCAAGTGGGATTAACCGTTTTAACTATGCAGAGGTAAGCAGCGCAGACCAACGCAGCTTAAATACCTATGTAACTTTTTTGCAGAGTTACGAGCCTAGACAATTCAATGCCCTAGAGCAAGCGGCGTATTGGATCAACCTATACAACGCGGCTACGGTACTTTTGATTGTTGGCGAAGATAGCTCGCTGGGCTCAATTCGCGAGTTGCGATCGGGACTCTTTTCTGCGGGGCCATGGCGACGAAAATTTCTAAACGTTTCAGGCCAAGAACTAAGTTTGGATGACGTCGAACATGGAATTTTACGACCTATATGGAAGGATAATCGCATTCACTACGCACTAAACTGCGCCAGTCTCAGCTGCCCCAATCTACAGAAAACGGTGTTTACCGCAGAAAACCTTGAAGCTCTTTTGGAATTAGCAGCGATTGAGTATATTAACCACCCGCGAGGAGTGCGAATTAAAGACGGAACCTTATTTATTTCTTCGATCTACGACTGGTACCGTGATGACTTTGGCAAAGAGTTTGCCGACCTAATGGCACATCTTGTTAAATACAGTGAGCCTGAGATGGCTGTAAATATCCAAAAATTTCGTAAGGCTAAATACTCTTATGATTGGGCTTTAAATAAACCCTAAATACTCATGGGGCCGCTGATTAAGACTTACAGAGGCCGTTTACACTCAATCACCAAGCCCTTATCTATATAGTTGTCAAATAGGGTGGTGTTCGGCTGCGTCAACCATTAAAATATTGGCTCTTAAAATTCACTTCCTTTTGAAAAATTATGAGTAATATTTTTGTAGCCGTGCTAATGGGTTCGGACTCGGATCTGCCAGTAATGCAGAATACTTTAGACGTTTTAGACTCTCTGGGCGTGCAATGGGAGGTCAAAGTGACTTCTGCACATCGTACTCCAGCAGCCACGCACGCCTATGTTACAAGTGCAGAGCAGCGCGGTTGCAGAGTATTTATCTGTGCTGCCGGTCTAGCGGCTCATTTGGCAGGTGCGGTTGCGGGCATTACTACCCGGCCGGTGATTGGCGTGCCAATCGATGGTGGCCCGCTAAACGGCCAAGACGCATTGCTATCAACGGTGATGATGCCAGGCGGCGTGCCGGTTGCGTGTGTTGCTATTGGCAAAGCAGGCGCAAAAAATGCTGCGTATTTGGCGGCTCAAATACTGGGTGTGGCTGATGATGATATGGCTGAACGCGTTGCCAAAGATCGCCAGGCAAGTGCCGATGCGGTAATTGCCAAAGATGCAGCATTGCAAGCGAGCTTAGGTCGAGCGTAAGCAAGATTGCATTTTGGGAATCACTTCCTTTAACCCAATTTTATTTCGACTTTCAAACTAGAACGCCGGCAAAATAATGAATATTAGCGAAGCTGTTGTTAATGTCTCATCTGCTTCGGATAGTGCTTTGTCGGAGGCAGTGGCGGTATTGAAGGCGGGTGGGGTGATCGCTTACCCAACCGAGTCTTGCTTTGGATTAGGCTGTGACCCAATGAATCGACAAGCGGTGACGCGAATTCTTGCAATCAAAAAGCGCGCCGTAACCCAGGGCGTGATTTTGATTGCCAGCGATGTTGATCAAGTCAATGTCTATGCTGATTTAGCATCTGCGCCACTGCAGGGATCAATTCTTGCTTCTTGGCCGGGCCCGAATACTTGGTTGCTGGCTAAACAAGATTCAGTTCCAGACTGGTTGAGTGGTGAGCATACTACGATTGCAATGCGAGTTACGGCGCACCAAACCAGCCGACAGCTTTGTAAAAGTTATGGCGCGGCGATTGTTTCTACCAGCGCAAACCGACATGGTAGACCCGCACTGACAGACATCGATGCTTTGCGGTCTGAGATGGGTTCAGAGCTAGACTACATACTAGATGCCAGTATTGGTAGCGATCCAGCACCTTCGCTTATTCGTGACGCAACTACCGGACAACAATTACGATGAGCGAATTTAATCTCTAATGACTGATTCTTTAAAGCTTCATGTAGAACAAGTAAGTAACTACTTGTTAACTCTGCAAGACTCCATATGCGCTGCGTTGACAAAAATTGACGGAGCTAGCTTTGTCGAAGATTCTTGGGAGCATGCGAATGGTTCTGGCGGAGGACGCACCAGAGTGCTTGCGCAAGGCAGTGTGATTGAAAAAGGCGGGGTGAATTTTTCGCACGTTGAGGGTCAGCAATTACCTCCAGCAGCGACCCTCAAACGACCTGAACTAGCGGGCAAAGCTTTTCAGGCGATGGGTGTGTCTTTGGTAATTCACCCGCGAAATCCGTTTGCGCCCACATCACACATGAATGTCCGTTTCTTTGTTGCTGGCGTCGATACGCCACAGCCAGTTTGGTGGTTTGGTGGCGGCTTTGACCTAACGCCCTATTATGGCTTTACCGAAGACGCTCAACATTGGCACAAAACCGCAAATGAGATATGTAAGCCATTCGGAGACAAGGTCTTCGGCAAATACAAAAAATGGTGTGATGATTACTTTTACTTACCGCATCGACAAGAGCAGCGTGGTATCGGTGGTTTATTCTTTGATGATTTAAACGATAGCAATACCGACACCTGCTTAGACCAAAATGACTTTGAGCACTGTTTTAACTTTATGCAGAATGTTGGCGATAATTTTGTTAAGGCTTATGCGCCTATTTTACAACGCCGTAAAGACACGCCATTTAACGATGCCAATAGACAATGGCAGCTACTGCGCAGAGGGCGCTATGTTGAATTTAACTTAGTTCACGATCGCGGCACTCTATTCGGATTGCAATCAGGGGGGCGTACCGAATCAATATTGATGTCGATGCCACCAAAAGTGGCTTGGGAGTACATGGCCGAGCCACAGCCAGGAACCCCCGAGCATCAACTTCTTGAGGAGTTTTTAGTGCCCAAGGACTGGCTGTCAGTATGATCGTACTGTATCGCTTACTGCTGAATCTGGCGATTCCTTTTGGCTTAATTGGGCTATTGCTGCGCGGGTTTAAGAACCCCAAATACTGGCAGCGTTGGGCTGAACGATTTGGGTTTGTACCGGATGCTGTCAGTCAGGTTGCTCCTTTTGATTTATGGATTCATGCCGTGTCAGTCGGGGAGGCACGCGCGGCAGCGCCATTGGTTAAGCAGATTTTGCAGGCTCACCCAGAGCACAAAATCTTGGTCACCACCACTACCCCAACCGGTTCAGATATGGTGACTCTAATGTTGAATGACAGTGTGTCACATTGTTATTTTCCATACGATTTAGGATGGGCCATGCAGCGCTTCGCCAGCACAATACAAGCACGTATGGCGCTGATTATGGAAACCGAGATTTGGCCAAATATGATTACGGCAGTTAAAAAGTCAGGCAGCCAATTGGTCTACACCAATGTACGTTTATCCGAGCGGTCTTATCTTCGCTACGCAAAGTTTCCGTCAATGGTGGCAACTACTCTGGCCCAGGTAGACCATTTTGCGGTACAAGGGAAACTGGATCGTAAGCATCTGCAATTGCTGGGTGTTTCTGAACACAAGATCACCGAGACCGGCAGTATTAAGTTCGATGTCAATGTCACTCCTAGCTTAAAAGAGGCCGCTGAAGTGCTGCGCCGACAACTGGGCCAAGATCGCCTGATATGGATTGCTGGCAGTACCCGTGAAGGCGAAGAGGGAAGGATACTATCGGTTTATAAACACCTGAAGATAGAGTTCCCATCGCTGCTATTAGTGCTAGTACCACGACACCCTGAGCGGTTTGATGTGATTGCACGAAAGATCCAGCGTCGAGAGTTAGTCTGCGCTAGGCGCAGTGAAAGTACCAATGACTTAGAAGCAAATGTAGATGTTTATCTGGGTGATACCATGGGGGAACTGTCATTGATGTACGCCAGTTCTGACCTTGCTTTTGTAGGCGGC
>CAWUWF010000173.1:0-4887 GCA_963925935.1 uncultured Arenicella sp.
CTATACCGGGCCTGCCAATAAGTGGGGCTTAGGCGAGCCCAACTTAGTAGTTAAAGACAAAACATTATTCCTGTATTACACCGAAGACGAGGGTGCCGGCAAAACACGTGTTGCTACTGCCGCTGCATTCGACACCAATTGGCCCAGCGGATTGGTTGATCACGGCTATGCAATTAGCACTCGTGATGTAGCCGAAGACCAAACCGATGTTAAATACTTACCCGAAATAGACCGTTTTATCGCTACAGCAATAGGTGATCGCTTTTCCGACAACAGTTACTTACATGTCTGGGAATCAACGGATGGCTTTAATTTCACGCCTGTGAGCAGTGATATTATTACTAACAACATGCAGCCGTTTGCACACAACCTAGGGATGTCTGGTGATTATTTTGGGCATGCAAAAATGGGCTCGCAGGAATATATCGCTTACGCCTACACGGGTCCGGACGGAGATTGGGGTCGTTGGAACACTTGGTTAAGCAAAGTAACGATTAGTGCTGATGGCTTTGTCGACTCAAGTCAGACAAGCGCACGAAACTTAGTGCCTATCATCATGCTTTTACTCGACGATTAAGCGTAATATTTTAGGCGGCATAGATGAACCCGCTTGATCTATCAAACGTTCTATTCACCACCGCCTATCAACTAGAAGAATCCTTACATCGAAACCCATACCTACAATTCAGCGTAACACTCTGATTATAGTAAGGTAATACCTTTTTTATGGATGTTCTTGGGTTTTAGCTAGGCTAGCCCCTTCGCTTCGCCCAATGTATGGACTGGCATTGACTGACGATCTGGATAACAGGTGCGGCGAGATCCCTACTCAGCGTCACCCAAACGCTCTAAGCGCTCCTCTTGCTCTTTAAGCGCAGCTTTAATCTCTAGCATGACTGAATCGACATCGGCGGGCCGGGTGTCGACCTCGATGATGCCTTTGAGTTTGGTAGTGGGTGTGAGTTCGCCTTTTTCGAACAGTTTCCAGATCTCTTTAGCGTACTGACCTTTGAGTAAATCAGGAGCGAATTGACCGTAATAGTTGGTCATGTTGCGTACATCGCGCTCTAACATAGCCTTTGCATTGTTGTTGGCGGCCGCGTCTACGGCTTGTGGTAGGTCTATAATGACTGGGCCATTTTCGTCTACCAGCACATTAAACTCCGATAGATCGCCGTGAATTAAGCCTACGCACAACATACGAATAACATCTTGCATGACAACCGCGTGGTCATGCCGTGCTTGTTCTGGGCTGATCGATACGTCATTTAAACGAGGTGCAACATTGCCATCGGCGTCGGTGATCAGCTCCATCAGCAACACACCACTAAAACAGCCATAGGGCTCTGGCACGCGCACTCCGGCGTCAGCCAGCTTATAGAGGGCGTCTACTTCTGCGCTTTGCCAAATTTCTTCTTGCTGATCACGTCCAAACTTAGAGCCCTTCTGCATCGCGCGACCACGGCGACTATTGCGTACTCGGCGCCCTTCTTGATATTGCACCGCTTTTTTGAAACTGCGTTTTGCTGCTTCTTTATAACCTTTGGCACAGCGAACCTCAGAGCCACAGCGCACCGTATATACGGTGGCCTCTTTGCCACTCATTAATTGACCAAGCACTTCGTCGACCAGACCGTCTTCTATCAGCGGCAATAATCTTTTAGGGGTTTTCATTCAGATCGCAATAACAATAAAATAGGTGTCTATCATACGCTAAAGTAACTATCAGATTGTCGATCCAATCTAATAAACAAAGAGTAAAAAACGAATAATTAATTAACTATATGGGTGAGGTTAGCTACGCAGCATGTCGATATGTTCAATTCCGTCTTCATCATAGGGTTCAGAGATAACCGTAAAGTCAAATTCGCGATAAAAGTCAATTAAGTACACTTGTGCGGATATTTTAATCGCCTGCTTCGGGTATTCTCTTGCAACCACCTGAAGTGCTTCGTTCATTAATGCCTTTCCTAAGCCTGTGCCTCGGGATGACTCGCTAGTTAGAACTCTGCCCATTGCCACTTGCTTATATTTAACCCCAGGAGGCAGAATGCGCAAATAAGCCCTGACACCATCACCTTCATCACTATAAGCGAACAGATGGGTAGCAGTTTTATCCACTTGGTCAATGTCTGAATAGATGCATTGCTGTTCGATTACAAACACGTCCTGACGCAGCTTCAGAATATCGTAAAGCTGGTTGACGCTTAATTGCTCGAATGATTTGTATTGCCATTTGATCATGCTGCTTAGTGTATTCGGATTATGGGATTAATGGCAATGATTGAATTTAGCTTAGTCAATATTGATATCCCTGGACGGGCCTCTAACGCCTATTACTGCCCTTCCAAGCCAATAAGCCGCGGGGCTAGTGCAACACTCAAGTTTCCTGCCCAACTAATACCTGAGTTCACACAAGCCAAGTGATTATTAAGTATACTGATTGGCTATTTTCAACCCTATTAATCTGACAATTTAATTACCCAAGGAATCCTTTATGCCTATCGATAGACGTACCTTCACCCTTTCATCCGTCGGCGCACTCAGTGCTTTGGCGCTGTCCCCATTAGCGATTGCTGGCTCTGATGACAAGAACCAACGAATTGTTCTCGCATCGCGCCCTTCAGGTAAGCCAACGGCTGATAATTTTAAGATTGAGCGCGTGGCAATTCCAACGATTGGCGATGGGCAGATATTATTGAAGACTAAATACTTATCCTTGGACCCATATATGCGTGGCCGGATGAACGCCGGTGACAGCTATGCTGCAAGGGTAGAGCTTGGCGACGTGATGGTTGGCGGTACCGTAAGCGAAGTCGTTGAGTCTCGTAATAGCGCTTTCAAAAAAGGTGAGTTGGTAACGTCTTACTCGGGTTGGCAGAGTTATGAAGCGTCTTCTGGACAAGGCATTCGCAAGTTAGACCCGCGCATTACTAATCCCTCACATGCGCTTGGCGTGTTGGGCATGCCTGGGCTCACTGCCTATGTTGGCCTACTGGATATTGGTGAACCTAAACCAGGGGAAACGGTTGTGCTTGCTGCATCGACTGGTGCGGTTGGTTCAGTTGTCGGTCAACTGGCTAAAAGTAGGGGATGCCGTGTGGTTGGTATCGCCGGCGCTAAAGAAAAGTGTGACTATGCTGTGAAAGAACTAGGCTATGACGCCTGTGTCAGTCATTACGATGATGACATGGCTGAACAATTGAAAGCACAATGCCCTGATGGGATAGACGTGTATTTTGAAAACGTTGGTGGCAGTTCATGGGAGGCCGTTATGCCGTTATTGAATAATCACGCTCGCGTACCGGTGTGTGGGCTAATAGCGCATTACAATGCTACATCATTACCACCTGGCCCTGACCGTATGGTTGCATTGCAAGGCATGATCCTTACCAAAAGTATTCGCATGCAAGGTTTTATTGTCAGTGATTATTTTGACCGTGTACCTGATTTTGTACAGGAAGTTGGCGGGCTCTTGGCATCGGGCAAAATGACATATAAAGAGCATATGATCGAAGGCCTTGAGAACGCTCCAGAAGCATTCTTTGGTTTTTTCAGCGGGACTAATTTTGGCAAGCTAGTAGTGAAAGTCAGCTAGTCCAGGAACGGATTCGGAGGGGTTGGCGTTCAACCCCTTCATAGTTTTTTACCGCTAAGGTTGCCCGACGAACGTGAAACGTTAGCGAGATGTTTTACTTTAATTAAATTCCGCAAGATATTGATTAATCAGAATTAATTGTTATGAATCTAGTTAAGCTATATCTATTTTCAGGACATTCAAATCTACTCAGTAGCCAACGCACCGTTGTACTTTAGTCGCGATTAATTTGTATAAATACGCCTTCTAGCCTATTTTAAAGGAGCAGCCTGATAAGCATTCCCTTAAAAAACAATTACGCTAAAGGTGATTTATGACAACCGTTGACAAGCTTCTTTCGATCAAAACCAAAGAGATATGGTCCTTGGCCCCAAACGATAGTGTGTTCCAGGCACTCGAAATGATGGCCGATAAAAACGTCAGTGGTTTGCTTATAGTAAAGGATGAAAAACTGGTAGGAATATTTACCGAACGCGATTACGCGCGAAAGTTAATATTGAAAGGAAGGTTTTCAAAAGACACGGAGGTCTGTGACTTGATGACTAAAAACGTTCTGTATGTCGAGCCAAATAATACAATTGAAGACTGCATGAAGCTAATGACCGATAAACGTATTCGTCATCTGCCGGTAATGGATGAAGGCACTCTCATAGGCATCGTCACCATCGGCGACTTAGTTAAACAAATCATATCTGAGCAAGAGACGACTATTCATCAACTAGAAAACTACATTTCTGGTAGCTACTAGTTTTCTAACTTGCGACTGGCAGTCTGCTTCCTTGCGCCTGTTACTTACGAGACATCAAGAATTGATCTTCAATCGGTATAAAACGAGTCGCCGCATTCATTAGTGAACGAGCGGTAAGTTGTGCAACGCCATAAACGTCAACTGTGACACCGTACTTACTTTTCATTTTATCCACCAGCACACTAAAGTCTCCATCACCAGAGACCAGTACAATCACGTCAGAAGATTCAGCGTAGTCCATCGCGTCTAAGGTTATCCCAACATCCCAATCACCCTTTGCTGAGCCATCGGCTCTTTGAATGTACGGTTTTAACTTTACCTCAAAGCCGATTGCCCTAAGAATATTCTGAAATTGTTTTTGCTTTTCATCGCCGCGCTCAGTCGAGTAAGCGGCAGCATTCAAGACCTGCCTATCTGCCGTGACTTTGGACCAAAAGTAATTATAGTCAAAACCACAGCCGTGAACCTGCTTGGTGGTGTAATAAACATTTTGAACATCTACTAATATGCTTACAGTTTCCATAAATTCTATTCAAAAGTT
>CAWUWF010000174.1:0-6805 GCA_963925935.1 uncultured Arenicella sp.
TATAGCTAGCGCTAACCGTAGTGCATTTTTTCGTGCTTGATTGCCTGTTGTATTTGGCGATCTAAGCCTATTGCGCTGAGCAGTTGGGATTGAAACCACAGTGTAGCGCCAATTATTGTTGCTATTGTGAGTAGGCTTATAAGATTAAAACTTTCATTATCACATAATATTTTAGATCAACGCTATTTCCGGGCGGCTGGCTGAATGAGTACCTTCAATTGGCTTGGTGTGCTCGCCGTGGTAGGTGAAAACCAGTGAGTATTTTGCTTTAGTCGTGATGTTTTTCCCCGCTGCGTGGAAGCAATGAGCGCTGAAGAGTAAGACATCCCCGGCATTTAGCGTAACCAAACGCTCGGTGGAAAGACGGTATTGATTGTCTGGGTGATCCAAACGCAAAAACTGAGCTTCGTCCAAGGCATCGTCTTCAACGTCCCACCGATGCGATCCAGGTAGCACTTTCATTGCGCCATTTTCGTATCGTTCATCACCCAGAGCGAACCACGCGTTGATTAAATATTTATCACTAAAATTCCAGTAACGCGTGTCTCGGTGCCAGAGTGTCTCGCTGCTAAATTCCGCCTGTTTAGTCATCACGCAGTTGTGATGGTTGGGATTCAATATTAATCGTTGCGATTGCAGTATTTGTTGTATGCCTGTGCAAATTGAGTCGAAACTAGCAATATCTGCAAACGCTTGATCTCTTTGGTAGGCCAGTAAGAGGCGCCGAATGGTATCACCGCCTCGCCCGCTTGCGGATTTCGGTGCGCCCGGATACTGGACGTCGGTTTCCAGTTCAAAGGGGGCTATCCGTGAGGCAAGGTGTGCATCGGTAATTGCGCGCAGACTCCCTAGAGTCTTGGCGCAGAGAATAGATGGCAAGACAAGATAACCGTCAATCTTGAATTGTTGAACCTGTGGCAGCGTTAATAGCATTTATGAAAAGCCTCAGAAGTTTGCCTAAGGCAACTCTATTTTGGTCGGCGGAGTCCAATTATCCGCTTTATGTTCCGCTACAACGGTGGTGTAGATACCACCTCGGACATTCCAGTTAGCGGTAACTCGCATATACCGAGGTTGAGTAACTTCGACCAGTTTGGCTAACACGTCGTTGCTCAGCTTTTCATGGAAGCCACCTTCTTCACGAAATGACCAAAAGTACATTTTAAGGCTTTTGAGCTCAACGCACTCTTTTTCGGGCACATATTCGATTAAGAAATCTGCAAAATCAGGTTGTCCGGTAAGCGGGCATAAGCAGGTGAATTCGGGCACGGTGATTCTGATCGTGTAATCATTTTCAGGGGCCGGGTTTGGGAATGTTTGTAGTTCTTTAGAGGGTTCGCTGGATCGTTGCATGACAATTCCTAAATAAATGCTGAAAAAGTGCAGTTTGCGCTTAATCTATGGTTTTCTCGAGCGCCATTTTAACTTAATCTTAGGGATTAATATAAGCAAAATAAATATTCACACGTAGGATCTGTTTTTAGTCATCAAAGCTTAGTGATTGTCACCATTATTGAGCGTCATTTTCTCCAAAAATGACGCTCCCAGAATAACATTGCGATTTGTTTATTTTGCGCTACTTACAATCCACAATAAGATACATTGATGCCTGCCAGAGATGCTCGAAGGAACCTGAATGCGACTAAAACACATTAAGCTATCTGGCTTTAAATCTTTTGTAGATACTACCAAGGTAGCTGTGCCCAGTAATCTAGTAGGTATTGTGGGCCCCAACGGCTGTGGAAAATCCAATGTTATCGACGCGATACGTTGGGTAATGGGCGAGTCGTCCGCCAAAATGTTACGTGGTGATAGCATGGATGATGTCATTTTCAATGGCTCATCGGTACGCAAACCGGTAAATCGCGCTTATGTGGAACTTGTTTTCGATAATTCTGACGGCAAGGCCCCAGGTAGCTATGCCAAATTCGGTGAAATCGCGATTCGACGAGAACTTACTCGTGAAGGCGGTTCAAAATATTTTGTTAATAAATCGCGCTGTCGGCGCAAAGACATTCAGGATATCTTCTTGGGTACGGGTCTAGGCCCGCGTTCATACTCAATTATTGAGCAAGGTATGGTGGGCAGGATTGTAGAGTCTAAGCCCGAGGATCTACGGGTCTTGATTGAGGAAGCCGCGGGCATATCTAAATACAAGGAGCGCCGCCGAGAAACTGGAAATCGTATTCGCCATACCCGCGATAACTTGAGTAGGGTCGAAGATATTATTTCAGAGCTCGCGACTCAATTGCGCAGACTAAAGCGCCAAGCCAACGAAGCTGAGCGCTATACAGTGCTAAAAGCTGAGCAGCGCGAACTGGATACGCAGTTAAAAACCTTACGTTGGTCAGGTCTTCACGAGCAAGTTAAATTGAAGGACGTTGAATTAGAGCGTCTGCAAACCGAGTTCGAATCGCAGGTGGCCGAACAGCGAGATGTTGAATCGCAGATCGAAGCGATGCGTGAGGAACAAGGCGTACTATCTGAGGCTTTAAACAAAGTTCAAGCAGAGTATTATGGTATTGGTGGCGAAGTGGCTGCTTTAGAGCAGTCCATAGAACACACTCGTGTTACCCGCCAACAGCATAAAGACGAATTCGATCGCCTCGCAGAATCAGAACGAGAAGCAACTCAAAATTTAAAGTTGGATGAGACTCGTCTTACTGAGACTGAGCAGTCGCGAGTAGTGCTTGAGCCAATTGTCGAAATTCTACAAGAACAATATCAGCTTGCTAGCGAAAAATTTAGCACAACAGATGCCGATTACCAAAACTGGCAGACCCAATGGGAGCAAATTAACCGCGATGCGGCGAACCCTGAGAAAGAGCGCGAAGTTCAGTCGGCGCGGATCGAGCAGCATAATCGACAAATACATCATTTTAGTCAACGCACCGAACAGGTAGCCGCATCACTTGCAGACATTGATGGCAAGTTGAATATGGATGAAATTAATGCTCTGAAGGCCTCCGTTTCTGAGATAGACGAAGTTTGTCAGACCTTGGAAGTGGATTTGCAGGATAAAGACCAAAGAATTGTTGATCTTCGTAAAACTCTTGAAACAAGCCGAGAAAATTACAATGTTGTGCGGCACCAATTACAAGATGACTCAGCGCAATTTAAATCGCTAAAAGCGATGCAAGCTGCTGCGCTTGGTGAGGACAATCAGCTAGTGAATAAATGGCTAGACGCTAGGGGTATTCGCGACAATGATCGAGTTGCTTCAAAACTGCAGGTTGATAGTGGCTGGGAAATGGCAGTGGATACTGTGCTTAGTCGTTACCTGAATGCGCTGTCGGTCACTCAGTTAGACCGATTTAGCGATGATATGGCTGAGCTGCAAGAAGGCAGGGTGTCGCTGGTAGATCAAAGTTCAGCGCCGGTTGCACAGAGCACGCAATTGGATATTGATGGACAAAAATCCGATTACCGTAGAGTTAATCTTGATTTTTTAGTCGACAAAGTTACTGCGCATGGGGTGCAGGTAGACGGCTGGTTCCATGGTGTGTATGCGGTTGCTAATTTGAGTGATGCATTACAGGCTCGGGATAAGTTGGCAGCTCATGAATCCATTGTGACCAAGGAGGGCTGCTGGGTAGGTTCCAATTGGGCGACATTTGGTTCAAGTCAAGATGCCGAAGCTGGATTATTACAAAGAGAATCGCAAATTGAAAAGTTGAGCGATCAAGTAATGGAAGCTGAACGCGAATTGCAGAAAATACAGTTTCAAGGCGAGCAGTCTCAAGAAGAGATCGCTCGATTTGAAGCAGATCGTGAGCAAAGCCGTAGTGAGTTTAGAAATAAATCACATAGCCGAACTGAGTTGCATAATCAGTTGGGCGCGATTGAGGCACGTAGCGCAGAATTGATTGCCCAGCGGGGCAAATTATTAATTGAACAACATGAGTTGGATGATCAGCTCGCTGGTGCCAAGGACGAAGTGAGCATTGCTGCTAAGTTAATGGAAGACGCAAAGCGTTTGGCTAGTAATTTCAGTGAAACCAGAGAGCAGTTGACTGGGCAACGCCAAGAACTCGTCAGCCAACTAGAACGCGCTCGTGAACAAGAACGAATGGCGCGCGATGAACGCCAAGCTAAGCAAATTGAACTTGAGCGTTTAACCTCAAATCAAGCATCGTTGAGTGAGAGTATTGCTCGACTAAGCGCGCAGTTAGAAGGCCAGTCGGCCCGGCGCGAAGAGCTGGCCAATATCCTCGAGACAAATGAAGACCCTACAGCTGCGCTAAGAGAACAATTGCAGACTCTGCTTGAAAGCCGTTTAGAGACTGAGGCACGACTTTCTGGTGCACGCAATGAGCTCAACGAGTTTGAACATCAAATGCAAAGCGCTGATCAACAACGATTGGGATTTGATCGCAAATCAAAAACCGCAAGGGACAGTTTAGAAGGTGTTCGAATGGGGCGCCAAGAAGTAGCCGTGCGCAGGGATACTATTTCTGAGCAAATGGAGCAAAGCATTGAGGAAATCAGTTTGCTAAAGCAAGCATTGCCCGAAGATCTAACGGTTGCCAATGTCGAGATTTCTCTAAGCGATGTTATTCGCAAAGTGGAGCGTATCGGCGCGGTGAATCTGGTGGCTATTGATGAATACGAGCAATGTTCAGAACGAAAAGTTTATTTAGATAGTCAACATGCAGACTTAACCGAAGCGATGGCGACGTTAGAATCTGCAATTAGTAAAATAGATAAAGAAACCCGTTCACGTTTTAAAGAGACCTTTGACACTCTCAATGAGGGCTTTAAAGAGTTCTTTCCTAAGCTATTTGGTGGCGGTAGTGCCTATCTAGAACTAACCGGTAACGATATGTTAGATACTGGTGTTGGCGTTATGGCTCGACCTCCGGGCAAACGCAATAGTACCATTGCACTATTGTCGGGTGGCGAAAAAGCGTTAACGGCAGTATCTCTTTTGTTCGCTTTCTTTGAACTTAATCCAGCACCGTTTTGTGTCTTAGACGAAGTTGATGCGCCTTTGGACGATGCTAATGTTGAGCGTTATGCAAATGTGCTAAAACAGTTAGGCAAAAAAACTCAACTATTATTTATTACCCACAATAAGATCACCATGGAAGTATCCGATATATTGATCGGTGTAACTATGGCCGAACCAGGCGTGTCGAGGTTGGTGGCAGTAGATGTTGCTGAAGCCGCTGCGATGGCTCTGCAGTAAGTGGCTGTGTATGATGCTACAACGACGTATAAATCTAGAGCGACCCATGATGGCTGCAACAATAGCGAATGACTGAACTAACCTTAATATTTTTAGCCATTGCAGCCGTATTGTTTGGAGGCATAGTTGCCTATTCTCTTCGTCAGCAGCGCAACATCGAACAGCCCAAGAAGGTTGACTATGTAGACCCGTTGCTAGCTGATTTTGACGCACAAAAGCAAGCCAATGTTGAGCCAGGCCAGCCCTCTAGTAGCGCCGGCCAAGCTCATTTAGAAAAAGCGCATGTAGAGACAACGTTGCTTGAACAAGCTCAAGCCAAAACTGCCCTCACAGCGTCAGAGCTTGAGTCTAAGGCTGGCTTAGACATTCCCTCGAGCGCTGACAATAGTGAAACCTCTGAGAAAAATAGTGAAAGCCATAAGGCCGGCGCTAGAGTGGAGCCTCAGTTGACAACGGGGGGCGCTCACGATAAAAAGCCCGTATTCGATTTTGGCGCGGACTTAGACTCCCCTGTTCCTAGCGCTGTGGCCGAGCAAATACCGGTGGCTGGCGGCTCTGAGGCCTCGAAATCCCCGAGAGTCGATGCAAATTCCACGATCGTCACGGAGTTGGTCGCAAGGGTGAACCCCCCTGAACCGATCGAGCAACAGGAATTATTAGCTCTATTTCGCCTGCATGATTTTAAGTTTCATCGCAAGGTGCATATCTATGGCCTTAATCAACTGACAGATCTATGGCGTGATATTGAATTTGAGTTACCATCGGCTCGCTTTGTAGAGCTTGGTGTGGCGATTCAGTTGGCTGACCGGGATGGGGCTATGTCAAACAAAGAGCTGCATGATTTTCAGCAGATGGCGCTCGATTTTTCGAATAAATTTGATGCTCCTTTTGAATTCTCAATGGATATCGATGAGGCATTGGCACAGGCTCAAATACTCGACCAAATTGGTCGTCGTTATGATTCGATGGCGGTGCTAAATGTGGTGCCACGAACAAAAGTTGGTTTTCGGATGGCCGACATTGAGAGCTGCGCGCGTGATTTGATGATGTCGACGGATAAAAATGGCATCTTCGTTAAAACCAAAGGGCAAAAAAACAATTTATCGGTGCTGTACCGTCTTGCCTGTACCGATGGGGCCGGACACTTTGGTATCAGTACGGGAACCATGGGGCCGGTGCATGATCTTGTGATTTATATGAATGTGCCTGCGATTGTACAACCAGACAGCATATTTCAGGACATGGTCAAGGACGCTAATGATTTGGCTACCTGGTTAGATGGTAAAGTTGTTGACCGCAACGGCAGAGCAATGACGCAACGTCTGTATTCAGTATTAATGCAGCAGATTTCGGATATCGTCTATAGCATGCAGCAGGATGGTCTAATACCTGGTGATATGGTCAGTAAAAAACTGTTCTGATTAGTAACAAGTGGCTTTGATTGATAACAAGTCTAGCTCGGCCGATTCGCAAGGCCTTATTATTTATACTTTAATTCTACCGTCTAACTCTTATCGTCTATGATCACACCGCTTCCGGCTCAGCAACGCCACCAACAATTGATGGTTGATATAGAAGGGCATAACACCGCCTATCATCGGCTAGATGCGCCAGTAA
>CAWUWF010000175.1:0-17285 GCA_963925935.1 uncultured Arenicella sp.
TAACGACACTCTAGGCTTAACATAGCCCCAAATACTTTCAATCGGCAGCTCAAGCGACCCATTTAAGGCGGTCCGCTTACCTTCGAGACGCGAATCTGAAGAAAAATTAGTGTACGAACCACTTAGTCCATACTTCAAGCCAAATGGCCCGTCAGGCAATCTAGTTCCTATCGCCAGAGAAGGTAGGCGTTCGTAGGGCTTGTTAGCCGCTGAAATAATCGGGTCTATAATTTGGTATTCGCTGGCACGCGCCATAACATTAATGAAATCACCTGAATAACTTAAAGCTACGTCACGTGGCACATAGGTAGCGCTAAAGTAGCGAACGTTATTCCTAAAATCATCGAAGTAATCTACGTCTGACACATCATTGTAATTCACCGTGCCGTTAATTCGGTCGGTAAACTGTTGACGATGCTGAATACTCAATAAATCGCGATCAGCGCCGAACAGCTCATCATCTGACAAGTATTCACCATAGATGTATGTGTCGCTGGTCTCTGATTTACGACGATATTCGGTACTAACTTGAAGGCCACGATCTGTGTAGTAACGAGGTGTAATTGTGGCATCTTGATTTTTCGCTATATTCCAATAATACGGAATCTCTAAAATATTGCCCGATTCCTCATCACTTCCGTAACCTGGCGCTAAAAGTCCTGATTTGCGCTCATCGTTAAGCGGAAAAGAGATATACGGTGTATAAAAAATCGGCACACCCATAAATCTTACTGTTGCATTACGCGCTTTACCCACACCGGAGGTTTGATCCAGCTCTAATGACTTGGCTTTAATCAATACCGCATTACTACCTTCTTTACAGGTAGTGTAGGTCGCATTTTCCAACGTCACCAAGCCCTCGCCTTCTAGCTCAACGATTTCAGCAGAACCACGAGATGCAATCTGCACGGTATCAATACCCGCCTCGCTGGTAATTCCCTGAGCCAGTTTAAACTCTGCATCTTTAAGAGTGCCGATTTGACTGGGCACATGAACATCTATCGATTGGCTGGCGATGTAGTCGCCATTGGCTGAAATCATTTCAACATCACCGCTCGCAACTACCCTCTCGCTGGTTCGATAGTATTTTAATTTATCAGCGACAATAGTTTGACGCCCTTGTGAAACCTCTGCATTACCTGTCAAGGTCACGATATCAGTGCCATCTGCTTCAACGTCGTCGGCTTCAAGTGAAATTGGAAATTTTCCATTTTCGCCGGGCGCGAGAAGCGGAGACTTAAACTGTATTTCAGAAGGCGCGCAAGCGCAGCCTGCGCCCTTACACGCAGCACTGACTGGAGCTGAAGCCAAAGCGCCAAGTAAGACGATTGCAGCTAAGCCGCCAGTTGGGATTTTCAGTGTAGGCATATGGGTAAAGATTGGAATAGACATTCGTGTATTTTTTTTTGTAAGAATTGCCGTAGGCATAAGACGAGAAGTGAACTGTATCAAAAAGTCTAGCATCGATGCTTTCCTCATTTGTTTATTTAATTGTTGTTTTTGCAACCATTTCAAATCTAAAACTCACTAAATGCTGACGTGTGATACTGCAAACTTATTGAGTTATTGCAATCATTTATCACGATAAGCATCACACGCTACAACAAACCCTATTCTCAGGTCGATTGAACTGTATAATTCTAGCTCAAGATTATAGAGCATTAGTGCGGTTACTGCTAAGCCCTTAAGCCTTGCAAGCACATTTTTTTAAAACTTTTCACGAAACCCGATTCATATCCAAAATTGGTTTCTGCAGCGTGGCACCTTTCACTGACTGGCAACAGGTAAACTTAGCTTCCCATGGACAAAAGACTCGAAAAAATTAAAAGTTGGCTTGGCGTTGTACTAAACCAACCTCTTTTATCAATTGCGCCAGCTTCCCAAGATGCTAGTTTTCGGCGCTATTTTCGTGCGCGCACAAGAGATGCCAGCTATGTCATTATGGATGCGCCGCCTGAAAAGGAATCATTAAGCGATTTTGTCGCCATCGATAGAGCGTTAATTGAACTTCGAGTTCACGCTCCAACTATTCACCAGATTAACCTTGATGATGGTTTTCTGTTGCTAGAAGACCTTGGTGATCGAACCTATCTAAACGAACTTAGTTCTAATTCAAAGTCTTTGTATAGCGACGCAATCAAAACATTAGTCAAAATACAAGGAGGTATCTTTACTGAAAACGATTTAACTGAGCTCACTCCAAGAGCCTATGACGCGGCCTTGGTGAACCAAGAATTGAATTTATTCGATGACTGGTATTTGAAACGTCATCTGGATATTGAACTCGATTCCAAGATGCAACTAATATGGCAAGACACTAAAGAATGTCTGGTGCAAGCCTTCGCTCAACAACCCCAGGTTTGGGTGCACCGTGATTATCATAGTCGTAATCTAATGATTCATGATGATAATTCACCTGCGGTTATCGACTTTCAAGATATGGTCCTTGGGCCGATCGCTTACGACCTCGCTTCTTTGTTAAAAGATTGCTATATCGAATGGCCAAGAGATCAGCAACACCTCTGGCTGGCCGAATACCTTGAACACCTCCACCGCCAGTTGCCAAGCCTAGTAATTAGCATAGACGACCTAATTCGCTGGGTTGACTTCACTGGCCTACAACGCCACTTAAAAGTACTGGGGATTTTCTGCCGTCTAAATTATCGAGATGGTAAAGCTCACTATCTAGACGACCTACCATTGGTTAAAAAATATGTTGTTGAGGTGATTGATCTCTACCCAGAATTCAAAAACTTTAAAACGATGCTCAATGCAATATATAAACAGGTGGCTATTTAATCATGACCCGGACTAAGTATGCACTATAGATCCGCTGACACGACGGTTGTACTATTGGCTGCTGGGCAGGGCAGGCGAATGATGCCGTTAACGCAAAATACGCCCAAGCCTTTGTTGAAAATAGGTGAGCATGCCTTGATTGAACATCATTTGATTCGTCTGCGTGAAGCAGGCTTCCAAAACATAGTAATTAATTTGGATTATCTTGGGCATCAGATCCGTGAAACGCTGGGCAACGGAGAAAGATACGGTGTAGATATCCACTACTCTGATGAGTCTGACACAGGCGCCTTGGAAACAGCGGGCGGCCTAAAACATGCTCTACCGCTTATTCGCAGCGATCCATTTTTAGTGGTAAATGCCGACATATGGACGGACTATCCTTTTGGCAACATCTTGAAGCCGTTAACCGGTTTAGCTCGTTTAGTGGTGGTAAAGAACCCTGAACATAATGAGACGGGCGACTTCTCACCGCCTAAATCAGGCTCGCTACTGCAGCGCAACGAGTCTGCGGCAAATAGTCATACGTTTAGCGGGATTGCCCTATATCACAAAGCCATGTTCACAAATCTAGCCTGTGGCCGCCAGGCTCTGGCACCCATATTTTTTGACTTAGCCGAATCTGGACGACTTGAAGGTGAGGTTTATTCGGGTAAGTGGACGGATGTCGGCACGCCCCAACGTCTTGTGCAATTAACCGACTCGGAGTTAAATTAACGAAACAAATCCCTTCCATAGTTGCTCAGTAATGGCTGGCACTTGAGGTCGGTTTTCAGCCTGTGATAACAAATCCGCCATTTGAGTAACTTGCAGGCCCTGATAGCCGCAGGGATCAATATTCTCAAACGGGCTTAGATCCATATCCACATTCAAACTCAGTCCGTGATAACTTGTACCGCGCCTAATACGCAAACCTAACGCAGCGATCTTCGCCTGATCAACATAAACCCCTGGCGCATCGTCACGGCGCGATGCGCTGATTTGATACCCGTTCAATAGATCGATCACTGCTTGCTCTAAAATTGAAACCAGCGCTTTCACACCTAAACCATAATCCTTCAATTTAAGCATAGGATACATCACAACCTGCCCTCGCCCGTGATAGGTGATCTGCCCACCGCGATCGCTTTTAATCACGGTAATATCACTTGGCAACAAAGTATCTTGTTGGCAGGCGGTACCCTGGGTATAAATGGGCGGATGTTGTAGCAACCAAATACGATCCAAGTCGCCATCTTCCCTATGACTGGCAAAGTCCGCCATGGCTGACTGCGCACTAAGGTAATCAACCTCATCAAAGATGCTAACCTCGATTTTTTTGCGGGAAGATGTCGTCGCAATAAATTTCTGCTGCGGGTTCCTCAAAGAGTCATTACAACACGAGGTGATTCGGCAATTGACTTATAGATTGCTTCGAGTTGCTCTCGACTGTCAATTCTAAGGGTAACCGTGACCGATTCAAATTTACCGGTTCGAGACTGATGTGCATGTGTCTCAATTAAGGCGCTTTGATCAATGTGCTGGAACACCAACTGCTGGATCGCTTCACTGGCACTCTGCGAATCATTTACCTCTACCCTACACATAGCTTTAAAGCCATAGTCACTCGGGTATTCAATCAGGTCAAAGCCGTCTTTCGGATTTTCAATAGTCATAAACTTTTAGAAATAAGAGTTAAGTTCATTTGAGCTGTGTCATTTTTGTCGAAATTCACGCCACTTAAGACTGACACTGTCGGTAACCCGCTTCCATAGCCCGCCTGTGTTAATTGTGCTCATCGCAATGATAGGCACTTCGGCAAGAGATTTGCCATCCAAACTCAAACGAGCCACCCCCATAACTTGGCCTACCGCTATTGGTGCTTCGTAGTATGGGTTGTACTGGAGGTCAACCACAACGTCTCCTTCACGCCCTCTAGGCACAACGACGTCAAGCGGGTTTTCAGCCTGCAATAACACCTCATCGACTTCACCAAAATAAACTTTAGCTGTGGCTAGGCCCCCTTGTTGGTCGAGCAATCGCACCGGCTTATACGCTGCGTAGGCAAAATTCAATAGGGTTAAAACAGCTTCTTCGCGAGTCCGTTCGCTGCTTGAACCAAGCACCACAGCAATCCAACGGTCGCCTCCTCTGAGTGCAGAACCAACCAAACAATAACCAGCGGCATTAGTATGCCCAGTTTTCAAGCCGTCGACGCTACTGTCTTTCCACAACAATTTATTACGATTATATTGAGTGATTTCGTTGTGCGTGTATTCCTTCTCGGAATACCAACCGTAGAATTGTGGGTACTCTCTAATAATTGCGGCACTTAATATCGCGATATCATGCGCCGACATTGTGTGCTCAGGATCCGGCAAACCAGTACTATTGATAAATCGAGAATGCCGCAGAGCAAGTTTTGCCGCGGCCTGATTCATGCGTTGCGCAAAAGCTAACTCACTGCCTGCAACATGCTCTGCTAGCGCTATCGCGGCATCATTACCCGATTGAATTACGGTACTCTTGAGTAGGTGCTGTAGTTCCACTTTTGAGCCCACCTTAGCAAACATTCTTGAACCTTCTGCTCGCCAGGACTTCTCGCTAATCGTTACTTGGTCAGTAAGAGAAATGTCTCCTGTTTGTAAAGTCCCATAAACCACATAATTAGTCATCAACTTGGTAATGCTGGCAGGCGGATAAACCAAATCCCCATTCAATCCAACCACCACACGACCGCTATTGTATTCATACAAAACCCAAGCTTTGGCATCGACCTGTGGCACCGGCAGGCTTGACGACACAGCCAGCTCAGAGTTTGTCAAATTCTCTGCAACTGAGTCATTAGCGCCAAACGATTGATTGCAAAAGGAAACTCCGAGCAGACACAGTAATTGACCAACAAATCGAGTGAGGCGCAAGGGCTTGATAACAGTTGTGTTACTTAACGTATTTCTCATTTCGAATTACCCGCTGGCACAGAAACCAGACCCTGCTTGGCAGACGCTATAGCCACACTCAAATCGTGAACAGCCATCGCATACAGCACACTTTGGTTGTAACGTGTAATCACGTAAAAATTCTCATGAGTGAAAAAGTAGCGCAATAATGGGTCGGCGTTTTGTTCGACTGCATGTTCATTAGGCAATTTCTGGGAGTCGCTAGCTACGGCCACAGTCCACTTACTATCGCCCGAGACCTTCGCTGATCCAGCGTTAGATTTAACCTTGGATTTTGCGACATCAGCTCTTAACTCTGTTGGTATTTTAAGCTTCTGACCTCGGTAAACGGCCCCGCTGTTGTTAAGCTTATTCAACGTAACCAATGCCTTACATGCGACTAGATGAGCCTCAGCAATCTCACAAGCAGTATCTCCGGCACGCACAATATAGCGTTGTTTATCATTTGATTCAGCAACAATCTCACTGACATTAAGTTCCAATACAGCTAACTTTTCGGCGTCATCAACACCGCTACTTATAGGAGCACCAAGGGCACGCAAATCTCCAGCTTTATGCTGTACCTTGCGCTCATTATTGGCCAGCGCAGCAACTTGGGCGGGTACCTTGCTATGTGCTAGCGAGGTAACCGGCTTGCCCGATAACCAGCCGTTTTTCACGAAGTAGTTAGCGATACTGCCAATTGCATCGACTGGCTGATTGATTAAATCGGTAACACCATCTCCAGAAAAATCCACGGCATAATTACGATAACTGCTGGAAATAAATTGAGGAAACCCTACTGCACCAGCATAAGAACCCAAAACCTCATCCGCCAACAACTTATTTTCTTTAGTAAGAATTAAGAATTGTTTAAGCTCACTTGCAAAAAAACTGCTGCGCCGCTCAAAGCCAATCACTAAGGTGACCAAGCTATCTAGCACCTTGTGGCTGCCTTTATATTGTCCGAACTTGGATTCAACACCAACAATTGAAACGATCACGCTTGCGGGCACACCAAATTGCTTTTCCGCTCTATCTAAGTCTACTGAGTATTGCCGCCAAAACTCAGCACCTTGCTCTATTCGATCTGCTTGCAGGAAAATCTTTCGATACTTACCCCAAGTCAGCTTATATTCGGCTGGGTTTTGCATCGCGTCGAGTACACTTTGTTGGAACTTAGCTTTTGCAAAAACCGATGTCAATTCAGACTGGGAATAATAATTTTCAGAGACCAACTGGTCAGCCACTGCCAATAACTTTGGATGTTTATCAATATCCACAGCACTTGCGGCACCAGACCACAAAACCGCCAGCACTAAATTAGTGAGCACGGTTTTAGCAGCTAGCACCGAGGCTGCGTTAGAGAAAATGAGCTTTGCTTGGCAATTAAATTTCATAAAAATCAAAGGTAATTAAACGACTGTAAATACTGTATCAATGCGACATCAGGCTGCGGTGATTGTGAATACCCATCAAGATACCAAAACCGGCCATCAGAGTCACCATTGAGGTGCCCCCGTAACTGATTAAAGGCAGAGGAACTCCAACCACTGGCAAAATTCCAGACACCATGCCAACATTAACAAACACATAGAAAAAGAAGGTCATGGATAGGCTGCCCGCCAACAAGCGAGAATAGGTGTCTTTAGTGTAGTAAGCGATATACAAACCACGCCCTGTAATTGCGACGTAGAGTACAAATAAAAACAATACACCAATGAATCCAAACTCCTCAGAAAACACCGAAAAAATAAAGTCGGTGTGTCTTTCAGGTATAAACTCCAATTGAGATTGGCTACCGGCTAGCCAGCCTTTTCCTTGGCCGCCGCCAGAACCAATCGCTATCATCGATTGAATACTATGATAGCCAGCGCCCAGAGGGTCAGACCAAGGGTCAAATAAAGTCAAAATTCGGCGCTGCTGATAGTCGTGTAACATCTGCCATAAAAATGGCGCCGCGACGGCGCCGCCTAACAGTAATATTGCGATACTTCGCCAAGCAAAACCCCCGAGGAATATAATTACCCCCCCAGAAGCCAGAATCATGATGGTTGTTCCCAAGTCTGGCTGCATTAGAATAAGACTCGCTGGGACGAATAGCACTAGCGCAGCAAACACCATGGTGATATTGCTTGGAGGCAAAGATCTTCTGGTGAGCACCCATGCCACCATCATCGGCACTCCGATCTTCATTATTTCAGAGGGTTGAAAACGAAACACTCCCAGGTCTAACCAACGCTGAGCACCCTTACCCGTGTAACCAATCACTAACACCAAAGCCACCATGATTAAACCGATAGCATAAATATAGGGTGACCAGCGAAGCCAAGAGTCTGGCCTCACCTGAGCGACAATCAGCATCACGGTGAATGCCACTACCATTCGCAGTGACTGGCTGACAAGAATGTTGAAATCCTCGCCACCTGCGCTATACAAGGTCACTAGACTCGCACCACATAGTATCAATAGACCCAACAATAAAGGTAAATCAACTTTAATCCGAAACATCAAATTCGCCCCACTGGCCGAACATTTTTTACTCTAGCCGCAGTCCTGCCATTGGCAGTGCGGCTGCTTGTTTGTGCGGAATAAGTTACTGCTGAGCCAGCTTGTTCTAGCGCAGCTTCTGCTGAATCAAGCGGTGGCGCATTTGCGTCCAGGCCAAGCAAATAATAATCCATGACCTTGCGCGCTACCGGTGCAGCGACACTGCTACCACTGCCGCCATTCTCAACAATTACAGCTATCGCTATTTTGGGGTCTTCAACCGGCGCGAAAGCAACAAACAAAGCGTGATCCTTCTGGAATTCACTGAGCTTTGAAGCGTCATATTTAGCGCCTTGAGCGATTGCTACAACTTGCGCAGTACCGCTCTTGCCGGCAATTGTATATTCAGCATCCATACCCCATCTGCTAGCCGTACCACTCGGGTTTTGAACAACTGCATGCATCGCATCAATCACCGAAGCGAAATGGCCCTCAGGCAGATCGACTGACTCCAGTAAGGCGCCGTTCAAGTCGGCAACTTGTTCAACATTATCACCACTGCCATACGTCAGCTTGTCTACCAAGCGTGGCTCTATACGTTTTCCACGATTAGCCAACGTGGCGCTCATTACGCCTAATTGAATCGGTGTTGCCAACATATAACCCTGCCCAATTCCGGTGATTAGTGTTTCACCAGGATACCAAGGAGTGCCGCGAACTCTTCGTTTCCATTCACGTGATGGCATTAATCCAGACGGCTCGCCGGCTAAATCAATACCGGTTCTTTGGCCCAGGCCAAAGCGCCCAAGAAAATCGTGTAGTTTGTCAATGCCCAGGTTTTGCGCCATCTGATAGTAAAACACATCACATGATTTCATTATCGACTCAAACATCGATGTCTTGCCGTGCCCGACTCGTTTCCAGCAACGATAGCGATGACTACTGCCTTTGATCTTAAAGTAGCCTGGGCAAACAACTGAAGTGTTGGCGCTATACCCGTTGCTTAAACCGGCCAAAGCAACCAGTCCTTTTATTGTTGAGCCGGGCGCATAGCGACCATTTAACGCTCGATTTAGTAATGGTCTATCAATGTCATCGCGAAGCGCGTTATAGGATCTGTGGTCAATTCCGTTTACAAACTTATTTGGGTCATAAACAGGGTTACTAACAAATGCTAAAACATCGCCCGAAGCCGGCTCAATAGCGATTACTGATCCCCGCCTACCAGCAAGATATTCACGCGCCTTAACTTGCAACTCCGCGTCAATATTCAGATAGATATCCTCTCCCGACACAGGCGGACTGCGGTCAAGGGTTCGTACACGTTGACCGTGCGCATTGGTTTCAACCTGCTCGAAGCCGACTTTGCCCAACAAATCCTTCTCATATTTCGCCTCAATACCCAGCTTACCAATATAGTCGGTACCTTTGTATGCAGCACGATCAATGGTCTGCGCCTCCTTTTGATTGATACGACCTACATAGCCAAGAACATGCACCAATTCACCTGCATAAGGGTAGTATCTCTGCAATCTAGCCTGTACTTGGGCACCAATAAATCGGTGCTTGTTAACCACAAAGCGTGCAACCTCGTCTTCGCTTAGACTGACCTTTAGAATCTGGGCTTCAAAACCAGGCCGTGCCCTGACCTGAGATTTAAATTTACTTATCTCATTCGGCGACACTTGCACAATCTGCGCTATGTCATCCAACAATGAATCCATGTCGCGAACTTCAGTTGGTAGTATCTCCAACGTGAAAACCGGAATGTTTTCGGCGAGCACTTTGCCATTACGGTCGTAAATTTGGCCTCGCACGGGTGCGACAGGGATTAGTCTCACTCGATTGTCCTTCGACAGCACCTCAAATCGCTGGTATTGATATATTTGCAGATACCAAATACGGCCTACAAGAGCAAGCGTTAGCAGGCCTAACAATACGACCAACGTAATTAAGCGAGAATAAATTAAATTCGTTTCGCGCAGATAATCCTTCAACTCTAACGGTTCCATCGGCACCCCCAAGCAAACATCAAAGAGCCGAGAACGGTCAAAACGGCAGCCATCATGGTGCTAAAACATAAAGTACTTAAGGACGCCAAAGCGATTGTGCAAAAATAGGACACTAGGCCGCTCGAGTCGGACTACGCAACTCTTGTAATAAGATGAACACAAACGGCCAAGCCAGCACACACCCAATGAGTGAATACCAATATTCTGAGGTCATCGTGAAATCGCTGGTCAAACCGTACAGCCAACCGATAATCAATTTAAACACTGCTATCAACAAGCCTACCACCACCATTTGCGGGCCGATGGAGATCACCTGTAATTGTAAATGAGTACGATTCACAGCAAACGCCAACATCGCATAACCAAACCCAAGGACACCAAAATCACGAACGAATAGAACCTCTAATAGAGTTCCAAAGACAAACCCCACCCACGGCCCAACTCGGTCTGGCGCCATCAAAGCCCAATACACAACAATGAGGGCGATCCAATCCGGCCAAAAATAAAATATTGCCTGAGGAGTCGGGATGGTAGTCAAGGTATACCCAACAATGAAAGACAGAGCGATACTCCAAAACAAACTGAACCCTGGTTGTCTGCGTCTATTCATTGTTATCGATCGCAGCATTGATTCTGGACCCCTGGTTCACTTTTTCACGGGACAATAGTAGGACGTGATTAGAACGATCCAATTGGGCAATTGGGCGCGCAGCAACATCCAAGAAATTTTCTTCCTGAATCACTTTAACCTTATTTACTTCAGCAACCGGGTAACCATTTGGAAATCGGCCTCCTAAACCAGAGCTGAGCAGCACATCGCCCACTTGAATATCTGAATTCTGATTTAAAAATGGCAATCGTAATTCAGACAAGCTACCAGTTCCATAAACCACGGCTCGCAAACCAGTACGTTGGACTTGCACTGGCAGAGCATGGCCTGGATCGGTAATTAATAAAACACTGCTATTGAATGGCGTCACGTCAGTGACCTGGCCGATAACGCCTTGATCATCAATCACTGCCTGACCGACATAAATACCATGGCGCAAACCGCGGCCTATCACAAGAGTATGATTGTCTCGATCAATACTGACATTGATTAATTCAGCAAGAGTGATTTTTTCCTTGAGTCGCTTCGACGCATCAAGCAACGATCTTAAACCCTCGTTTTCGTCCTGTAGGGTTCGCAACAATAGGGTTTCGGCTTTCAGCTGAAAGTACTCATTTCGCAAATTTTCGTAGGCAATTTCAATATCAGGCTCGGCTGACAACACATTGGTAAACATTCGGCCTATGCGAGTCGGCACAGAAGATAAATACTGGATAGGGAAAATAGCAACTGCTAACACATTACGTGGGCCCAACAACCATCGAGTATTGGCATCGATGAGTAGCAAGCTCAGCGCCAGTAGGCTAACGATGCCAAACTGCGACCAAGATAAATTTTTACGAATAGGGTTAGCCATCTATTTGGGAATACAAGTGAAATCTAAAGCCCAATAGCTTAACCCTTTTTGGACCTTGGTTAGTGAAACTTGTCTGATGACAAAGACCGAGCCGAACTTTAGTCTGACTCTATAGATAGATTTACAC
Source organism: uncultured Arenicella sp. (assembly GCA_963925935.1). Classification (GTDB taxonomy): domain Bacteria; phylum Pseudomonadota; class Gammaproteobacteria; order Arenicellales; family Arenicellaceae; genus Arenicella. Next base: position 11,813 of record CAWUWF010000175.1, read on the forward strand.
ACAGTGTCTGTCTTTACCCAGCTTAATTAGGCTAAATGTATTGATCTGTTGAACCATTGATAAAGCGTCATTCAACCTACTGCAGTCTTTTTTAAAGAAACAACTCGCCGCTTAGCAAATGCTTGTCCGCTGTAGGTAATAGTCAAGTAATGAACTATTCGTGAGCAAATACATCGCCCAGATGATCCATTTCTTCGAGCGCTCGGCCACAACCTCTGGCAACACACGTTAGTGGGTCATCGGCGATCACGACTGGCAAACCGGTGTCGTCCATCAAGCGTCGGTCAATATCGCGCATTAATGCTCCGCCACCTGCAATCACCATCCCTTTATCACCAATATCAGCACTAAGTTCAGGTGGAGTTTGTTCTAAAGCTTGCTTAATGGTTTGCACGATCGACTCAAGCGGATCAGAAATTGCGGTATAAATCTCTTTACTACTCAACGTGACTGCACGAGATAGGCCTTCGGCTATATCACGGCCTTTAACTTCCATTTCACGCTCTTCGGATTTATCCCAAGCAGTGGCAATGGTTTTTTTAACCCGTTCGGCAGTTGCTTCACCAATCAGTAATCCATGGTTACGTCGCACGTGATTAATGATCGCTTCGTCGAAGGTATCACCGGCAACTCTTAAGGACGTGCTGTAGACCATGCCACCCAGTGACATGACACCAACTTCAGTCGTTCCACCACCAATGTCTAATACCATTGATCCAGTCGGCTCCGCCACTGGCAGATTAGCTCCGATTGCTACGGCCATCGGCTCTTCGATTAAGTACACTTCCCGAGCGCCGGCACCATAGGCAGATTCACGAATCGCACGTCTTTCTACCTGAGTAGAACCACAGGGAACACAAATAATTATTCGTGGGCTGCCTTGTAAAAATCGATTGTCTTGCACCTTCTTAATAAAGTACTTGAGCATCTTTTCGGTAACATTAAAATCAGCGATCACACCATCTTTCATAGGTCTAATAGCCTGGATAGAACTGGGTGTTCTGCCAAGCATCTTGTAGGCCTCAGTGCCGACTGCCAAAATGCTTTTATTGTTCAAGCCACCGCCCGGTGAATAGCGAATTGCTACTACCGATGGTTCGTTCAAAACAATACCCTTTTCCTTAACATAAATAAGAGTATTTGCGGTACCTAATCAATTGCTAAATCGTTAGAAAATAGACCGAGAATCCTGCGTAACATAGAGATTTTCCAGAACTTTTAAAAAAGTTTATTTTTATTGGAGTTAATCGGCGATTGTACAACGGAAACCTACCTCGCGCTATTCAACAAATCGCGTAACTGTGGTAATTTCGTGGTTTATCCATCGAATTTTGCACCTACTTGTCTAGCTTTAGGTTTTGTCCTGCTGCTAGGTCATATTTACACCTAATAAAGTTGCTATTAGGTTTGCTAAATTTCGCCCACAATAGCGTTAAACTAGAAGCCAATCAAAGCTTAATGTGGCAGACGAAACTGTTGCCGAAATCATATATCAAAGAGCACAAAACCATGTCACTAAATAAACAAACTGTACAGACAATAGCGCATCTCGCTCGCTTAAAGATAGAAGATGGTGAAATTGAAAAATACCAGTCTGAGTTATCCAGCATTCTCGACTTAGTGCAACAAATGGAGGCCTGTGACACGGCAGGTGTAGAGCCGATGACCCACCCTTTTGATGCAACCATGAGGTTGCGGGCGGATGTCATAAGTGAAAGCAACCAAAGAGACAAATTTCAAGCATCAGCGCCGAGCACTGAAAACGGATTATATTTAGTTCCGAAGGTAATTGATTCAGACTAACTAAGTGTTAATAAATCGAACCTCTGAGCAATTAAAATAGTCTCTGATTAATTAAGCACCAATCAAACATCATCAATCAAGTATTAGCCGCTAATTCAAGTTTAGCAAAGGACATTTCCACGTGACAATAACAACACTCGCTCAACATGCGCGCGATCTTGCTGACGCTAAAATTTCTAGCGTTGAATTAACTCAGGATTACTTGCAACGAATAGCCGATTCCAATCACAACGCATTTATCAGCGTTGACGAGAAAATGAGTCTGGGCGAAGCAACAGCAGCCGATGAAAGACGTGCCAACGGAGATAAATCAGCTTTACTCGGCATTCCCATCGCGCAAAAGGATATATTTTGCATCGACGGACGACGCACCACGTGTGGCTCTAAAATGTTAGAGAACTTTGTTGCCCCCTATACCGCGACTGTTGTTGCCAGCATGCAAGATGCAGGGTGTATTACCCTCGGCAAAACCAATATGGATGAATTTGCGATGGGCTCTTCCAACGAAAATTCTTTTTTTGGCGACGTGTTAAACCCTTGGGCTAATACTTGTGATTCAGGCAGCCCAGAGACACGAGTTCCAGGCGGCAGCTCAGGCGGCTCAGCAGCCGCAGTTTCTGCACAATTAGCCCCAGCCGCTACTGGCACAGATACTGGCGGTTCGATTCGCCAACCGGCAGCATTTTGCGGTTTAACGGGCGTCAAACCCAGCTATGGGAGATGTTCACGGTATGGAATGGTCGCCTTTGCATCCTCTCTCGATCAAGCGGGGCCAATGACCCATACGGCCGAAGACGCAGCCCTATTACTTAATTCCATGACCGGCTTTGATGAAAAAGATTCCACCTCTTTAAACGTGCCTAAGGAAGATTTTAGTGCTTCGCTAAATGATTCAATCGAAGGTCTGGTAATTGGTCTGCCTAAAGAATTTTTTGGCGAAGGACTCAATCAAGAGATTGGCACACTGATTGAGAACGCGATCAAGGTCTATGAGAAATTAGGCGCCAAGATCAAAGAAGTCTCGCTGCCTAATTCACAACTGGCGTTACCGAGCTACTATGTTATCGCACCCGCCGAAGCCTCAACCAACCTGTCTCGCTTCGACGGTGTTCGTTACGGCTTTAGAGCGCAGGAATACTCCGACCTAGACGACATGTATACGCAAACTCGGTCGCAAGGCTTTGGTGCAGAGGTTAAACGACGAATTATGATTGGCACCTACGCTCTGTCTTCTGGTTACTACGATGCCTATTACTCACAAGCACAAAAATTACGCCGACTAATTTCTAACGACTTTGATGCAGCCTTCGCCGAGTGCGATGTCCTTATGGGGCCGACCACGCCGACTGCCGCGTTTAGACATGGCAGCCGCACTGATGACCCAGTTTCAATGTACCTAAATGACATTTACACGATTCCCGCAAATCTAGCCGGCATACCGGCCGCTTCTATTCAAGCCGGTCTAACCAGCAATGGCTTACCCGCAGGCTTGCACCTGATGACACCGTATCTGGCTGAAGCTAAGTTATTAAATATCGCGCACAAATTTCAACAAGAAACCGATTGGCACTTAAAAACACCTGCGAGTATTGCTAACGTAAACTCTGCATCTAACGGAGCTGCCTAATGTTTAGCTGGGACCAACGATGGGAAGTCGTAATCGGCTTAGAAGTGCACACCCAACTGCAAACCAAGAGCAAAATATTTTCAGGCAGCTCGACAGCCTATGGCGCAGAACCCAACACCCAAGCCAGTGCGGTCGATCTAGCACTGCCAGGTGTATTGCCGGTAATGAACTTAGAAGCCGCCAGATTGGCGATAAAGTTTGGCCTGGCCATTGGCGCGCACATCAATAAACGTAATGTCTTTGCACGCAAAAATTATTTCTATCCAGACCTTCCTAAGGGCTACCAGATATCACAAATGGAATTGCCCATCGTGGGCTTTGGCGAAATTGATATCGATACGCCCGATGGCATAAAAACGATCGGCGTCACCCGCGCACACCTTGAAGAAGATGCTGGAAAGTCACTACACGAAGACTTTCAGGGTCAAACCGGCATTGACTTGAACCGCGCAGGCACACCATTACTGGAAATTGTTTCTGAGCCCGATATGCGTTCCCCCACCGAGGCGGTCGCCTACTTAAGAAAGCTACATAGCCTCGTGCGCTATATCGAGATATGTGATGGCAATATGCAGGAAGGCTCATTTCGTTGTGATGCCAACGTATCAATACGACCGCGCGGCCAACAAGAGCTAGGCACCCGCACCGAATTGAAAAATATTAATTCGTTTAAGTTTGTTGAACGAGCAATGGAATATGAGATTGAGCGCCAAATTGATATTTTGGAAGATGGCGGCAAGATCGTTCAAGAAACCCGCTTATACGATTCTGACAAACACGAAACTCGTTCGATGCGCTCTAAAGAAGAAGCGCACGACTATCGCTACTTCCCAGATCCTGATCTACCGCCGATGGTGTTGGACGATAGCTTCATTGAAGAAATTCGTGCCAGCTTGCCAGAACTACCAGAGGCAAGAAAACAACGCTTTGAAACAGAACTTGGCTTGTCTCCGGAGGATGCAAGTATGCTAACCAGCACTCGCGAGACCGCTAATTATTTTGAACAAACATTAGCCCAAACAAATGCCGACAACAAGGTGATTGCTAACTGGATGCTGGGTGAGCTATTCGCCAATCTGAATAAATCAGATCTAGAAATAAGTGAATCACCGATCAACCCCACTCAACTTGCGTTGCTATTGGACCGAATCACCGACAACACGCTATCGGGCAATACTGCAAAGCAAGTATTTTCTGGCCTCTGGGCTAGCGAGGGCGAAGTGGATGACATCATCGAAGCCAAGGGACTAAAACAAATAACCGACACTGGTGCAATAGAGAGCATCGTCGACGAAGTAATTGCAAACTGTTCTGAGCAGGTTCAACAATATAAAGATGGTAACGAAAAAGTCATCGGCTTTTTGGTGGGTCAGGTTATGCAGAAGTCCAAAGGCAAAGCCAACCCGCAAATGGTCAACCAACTGTTTAAGGAAAAATTAGCATAATATGTCGCTTACATTTTCAGACCTGATGGGAAGCATTTGCTCAGGTGACTCAAACAACAACGGTCTAGCGTGGTCAGTCGATATTCCAGACAACTGGATGCAAGGCAGAACCACCTATGGCGGCCTGTCAGCGGCATTGTGCCTACAAACGGCATTGCTAGACAACCCCGATCTTCCACCCATACGGTCAGCGCAAATCAACTTTATTGGCCCTGCCGGCGGTAAAGTACAGATGCAGAGTAAAATTCTGCGTCAAGGTAAGTCGGTTTGTTATATAGAAGTATTGATGTTTGGCGAAAAAGGCTTGGCAACGCACGCGGTTTTTTGCTTCGGTTCAGCCCGACAATCAAAATTAAATGATGCATATACGTCGAAACCTGATGTTCCAGATCACCACTATTTACCAGAGTTCTTCCCGCCAGGAACTGCCCCTAGTTTCACCCGAAACTTTGAAACAAAGTTAGCCATTGGTGACCCTCCGATCTCAGCATCAACAAAGAACGAATTTTATCTTTGGTGCCGCCACAGCGACAAGACTGCAAACAGTATGACTGCACTGCTCGGCATCGCCGATATGCCACCACCCGCGGTATTACCA
>CAWUWF010000176.1:0-14793 GCA_963925935.1 uncultured Arenicella sp.
CAGAACCTGATTGGTGCTCTGTTCCACGATCACCGCGCCCAAAATACTGTCACCAAAGAAGACAGGATGTGCTGACATCAGTATGGTTCCTTGATTGTCCAAAGAAGGGCTGCGGCCAGTAGATATTTCACCTGCCAGAGCTTGATCAATAATTCGATCGTTGCGTTCTTCGATGGTACTTTGCTCATCATCAGAACTAAGTGATCGTTCATCCACAATGAAATTAAATATCGTATTTAAAGCGATATTGTAATAATAGCGAATAGTGGCGACGGAATAATCAAAGTTTTTACCGGAATTGACTGGCTTAACTCTATGATTATTAGATGGTTCGCTTGTTATTTTTCCAGTAATGCCAAGCGGAACTTTATTTTGATTAATGACCCATATTCGAGTGTCTGATCGATCTAGGGCTTCTAATATTCTGGCCAATTCTTGAGGCTGAACTTGAAAGCTAGGGAGGTTGTCGTCATCTCTTTGGGATGTCGTGGTGACCAGATCTTCTACCGCCAATGTCTGGGCATCATCAACATCTGCAACTGACAATTGAATTCGCGTATCTGAAGACAACATAAAGCGTGGAATACGCAACTCCACGTTGTATCCTTGGGCCGTTTCAATCAATTCTGCAGCAAGCTCAAAGTTAGGTTGGCCTGTGATTGGGTATTGCCATTTATCGTCCATTAAATAAACGCTCATGCGGCCTGCTTCACGCGCGATTAGAGTGAAGCGGCGCCGTGAAGCCGCAGGGTCTTGTAGGGTAACCCTAATATGATCTGCAGAATCGACACGTAAAAAGCCTTTTTTACGAAACAAAACTTGATCATCAGTCACCTCAAAGAACGCGTAGATAAAACGCCCATGATATCCCAAGAGATGATTTACCGAAATATCAGCGTTATCAGCGCCGACAGTTTGCACAAGCTCCGCGGCATTCGGGTTAACCGTTCCAGTAGAATTAGCGTTAAAGGTTTTAGCTTGTTTTACTTGCTCGCCCCAATCGCTCAAATCACCATTTAGATTAATATAATTGGGCAACGGAAACACATAGATTTCATCATCGACAGAGCCTTCTGCTTCGATGTGCGAGGACTCTGTGAAGAGTTCTGGGCGATCATGCAGCACTGTCGCGATTGCGCGAGAGGTGAAACTTAGAGCATCTTCTTGGCCAGACAATAAAAAGGATTTCATGTCTCGCACGTAGACATAGCTCATCCAGGGAATTAGCAGCAACAACAAGGACACCAGCAGAAGCTTAGTCCGAATAGAAAAGTTAGCGCGCATAGTTTACTAATATCAAGTGAGAGAAGGGAGCAAGCAAGTGGATGGTAGTCAGTGACAAGGCAGTCTTAGATCTCGCCGATATTCCATTTATAACCAACGCCAAAAACCGTTTGGATGTGCTTGAAGTCAGGATCAATCTCTTTGAATTTATTTCGAATTCTTCGAATGTAGCCATTGATGGTATTGCGCTCAACATAGCTCTGGCGAGTTATTTGCATCATGTTTTCATAGGTTTTAACATGTCCTGGGTGACGAGCCATCGATTCGATTAACCAAAATTCGGTCAAGGTTAGACTTAGCTCCTTGCCTTGCCAGCGAATAGACATACTGTCTTCGTCGATAGACAGCTCATTGACTACCAGCAGATCGCGGTTTTTGCCGTCATTTTTTGGCTGTGCCAAACTATCGACAATGCGGAACAATGAATTAATTCGCACGCTTAAAAATTGCATATTCAATGGCTTAGTCAGATAGTCCCATGCATCTAAGCGCAAGCCAGACACGCGGTCGATATCGGTGTCGCGTGCGGTTAGGAAAATGATCGGCAGAGTAGGGGATAGCGCGCGTAAGTCTCGACACAAGTCGAAGCCGCCGTCCATTTCGTGTTCCAACATAATATCCAGAATCGCGAGGTCAGGCATATTTTGCTTCATTCCAATCAATGCATCACTGCGGTTCGAGTACGTAGCCACGGCGTAACCAGATTGCTTTAGCGCATCTGCGTAGTTCTCTCGCTGATCAAAATCGTCTTCTACTATCGCTACTGTACGTGCCATTTTATTCCTGCGGTTTGCTTCGCTATGGGTTTAAACGCGATTACATCTTGGCGTATTTTGCCTGAATACCAAGCCAGATAGCTAATTATGCGTACAAATGACAATAAAACCACGTTTTTACCACTAGTTCATCCTAATTTCGTCACTCTATAGGCGTTAAATAGACCTTGTTACCAGACGGGCCGAATATGGGGGCCGTATTTTTGTCAGATTAGGTTTTCAGTGAGCAAGCAGGTATTGGAAAGTTGATAAGGCAAAAACAGAGTGAAGTCATCCAAGGCTTAAATATAAGACGGGAATATATCTGTCATAGCCGTTTTGAGATGAAGCGCGATGGGCCATTTATTAGTAATTTTAAGAGAGAAGTTTTAGCGAGCGAAATCATGAGTCATCATAATCAAGTATTTATACCGGTCACAGACGAGATCATTTTTGATCATCCTGAGAAAATCGAAGGACCTTTGGTTCCTTACTCTGCTGGCATGGAATGTCAAAACTGGCTGACTATCGAAATTAACCCCGATGAGTCCAAGGGTATTGATGGGCATATCCGCAGCAACAAGCCGAAACTGCGTTTAGTATAGGCTGGACTCCTTATTCGTGGAATCGGAGATTCCCGGGCTCAAGGCTGTTTGGTTACTTGTCTGTCATTCTTAGCGTAGCGAAGGATCTGCTTGTTTGTACTTTTACCACCTCTGAAACGATGCCTACGCTCAGGGCTGGCCATCAAAGAATCTATCTGTTTGTACTTAACGCTGGGATAATTTCTTCAAGCGAGAAAAATCTGTATTAAGCACTATACTTGCCATCCGAGCTGTTCTAGCCAATCTATTTTGAACGTTTTATGTTGGTATGACCCGTCTTGCTGCGCTTGGTAGTGTTCTTGGTATTTTTCAATGTTATGACTAATTTCGTTTAACGCCCTTATGAGCGCCTCGATGTCTGCGCTAGTGTTATATAGGCTGATGCTTACCCTGACCATGCCGCGTTTAGCATTGATCAGCATTTCATGTTGATCGTCTGCGATGTCTGATAAATCCATTTGCCATAGCGTTTCCTTTAGCATGCTACTGACATAGGGGTGAGCGCAGAAGCATTGATTGCGAACAGCTATTGCATAATAATCATTTAAAATGGCGGCTAATAGTCCGTGATCGATACCTGTGTGATTAAAGCTGATTGCACCAATTCTATGCTGCGAAGGATCGCCGTAAACTTGAATAAACGAAAGTGAGCTCAGGGCATCAAATAATTCCAACCCGAGTTGTTTAGCGTGATGTTCTATTTTTTTGAAGCCATATTGATGAAGGGATTGCATGACTCTCGCGAGAGCGATAGCGCCCACAATATTCGGTGTGCCGGATTGTTCTTTGTGCGGGAATTCGTTCAACAGTTGATAGTCGTAATAACTAACATCTGCGACTGATCCACCGCCTAGGTCTTGCCCGGTTAATGATGCGAGTAACTGTTTTTTTGCAACCAATACACCTGGTGCAGTGGGTGTGTACAATTTATGCCCTGAGAAAACGAATATATCGATTTCAGATGCAGCATCGTCGTGGCTTAAGTGAGTCGCACAGTGGGCAACTGATTGCGCGCCGTCCACCAATACCAAGGTATCGTACTTATGTGCTAAGCGTGTGATTTCGAGGCTGGGATTGACAATTCCGGTGACATTGCTGACACCAGTAAAAGCCAGATAATTGACTTGGCCCTGATATTTTATTAGCAGTGCCTCAGTTTCTTGTAGATCTATACATCCTTGTTGGTCTCCATTATGGCGTAAGGGAATGTAGTGTATTTGATTGCCAAATTGGCGGTGAGGTAAGTCGTTAGCATGATGCTCCATGGCACTGACCAATACTATTTTTCGCTCAGGTCTCGCCGCCGCAAGGCCCCTGGCGATTCGATTAATCCCCGCGGTTGTGCCAGCGCCGGCAAAGATAGCAGTATAGTCGGTTTCATCAGCGCCTAAACAATTAAGAATTTGCGAATGTGCCCACTCCAATGCTTTAGTCGATATTTGCGCCGAGCTGTGCACATAACTATGTGCATTTGAGTAGTGTGGGAGTAATTGTTTGATTGTCTGGAGGGCTACTTCACTGGCCAGCGGTGAAGCAGCGCCATCCATGTGAATGCGCGTCCGGGATTCGCCGTCGGCCGTGAGGTAGCGAGTGTTAAGGCCAATAAATTGGGGGCTGGGCATAGTTCTGATTCAGCAGACCGTGCAGGGTCTGGCCATTCGTCAATCAATAATGCCTTTAGTATAAGTCATCAAGTGAGTTCAGATAAGCTAGTTCACGCAGCTAGTTCACGCATCAGCAAGGATTCGCGATGGCGGCCGCTCTAATGCGATCTTAAGGTTGTGTCGTTTTACCAAACAGTAGATTCAATACCTTTAGATACGCGGTTGGCCAAATTCTCTGCACTTTATCGAGAAACTTTGCGTCTGCCCCAATTAATAAGCGTCGTTTGTTTTTGACCACCGCCTTAAGGATTTCGGCAGCGGCCTTGTCAGCAGTTGTCCTGGCTAACTTGTCAAATTCGATCACTGATTGAGCATGATTTTGAGTGTTATCGCGCTCTCCATTGTCACTTACTCGCGCGCTGCGAGCAATATTGGTTTTGATGCCGCCTGGATGAACTGTGGTGCAACTAATCGAGCTACCTTCTAATTCTAACTCGTGGCGTAGTGCATCAGTCATGCCTCTAACCGCAAATTTACTTGCATTGTATGCTGTTTGATTGGGTACCGAGACAATTCCAAATATGCTAGAGATATTCACAATATGCCCCCAATCAGCTTTCAGCATAATGGGTAGAAAAGCCTTGGTTCCATACAATACGCCGTAAAAATTGATGTTCATCAGCCATTTGAAGTCCTCCATCGGAGTGGTCCAGAGCGGTCCAGCGGCGAGTGCCACGCCTGCATTATTAATGACTAAATTTACTTGGCCGTAATGTTTCTCGATGGCGTCTGCGAAGCCGAAGACAGCGCTCTCATCTGCTACATCAAAGCGACAAGCTAGTACTTTAGCGCCGCGCTTGATAAGTTCTGCCTCGGTTTCGTCGAGATTACTTTTATCTATGTCGGATATTGCTAATCTTGCCCCATGGTCAGCAAGTTGGTATGCAAGTTCGCGGCCAATTCCTGACCCTGCACCGGTAACGACGGCCACACAATTTGTAAATCTATTCATAATTTTTATTGTTCTATAGTTAGGGAGCCGCTTATTTATGCCCACTGTTGATGTTGTTGTGATGTTTTTTATTGCTGCCTGATTCAAGGGCCGCATTGCTTAGACTGGTGGTTAGTTCTGAATCAGAAAGGTTTAGCAGTATTTCAGCTAGCCATTGGCGAAAATGGGCGCGATTAGCTTGTTCAGGCCCATAGCCGAGCGCGTCTTTAATGCCTGGGCCGGAAATAACCTCACCTACCAATGCTAGGGTGACGAGCATTACTAAGCGGTTGGTATTCTCTAAGTTCACATCACCGTCAATTTTGGTTCTGAGCTGATGTGAGAATTCAACAATTCGTTGCATGTTTTCTTTTATTGAGGTCTCTGCGCCGCTCAGATGCATCCAAACGGCAACCTTACCTTCGGCACCCGGATAAGCGGTGTCTAAGACTTGCGTCATGGCCAAGACCCGGTCTTCGGGGGCGGCCTGTACTGCCTTTGAAATCGCGATGGTGATTCTATCAGTCGCTCTTTCTGCAACTCGTTTGGCGAGTGCGTTCAGTAATCCTTGTCGAGAACCAAAGTGGTGGATGATATTGGGGTGCGCCATATTAGCTTGCTTGGCGACAGCGCTGATTCTTAGGCCCGCAGGGCCTACTTCAAAGACCGTCTTCTGCGCGGCGTCTAGTATCACCTCGCGCGCATGTTCGGGTGATTTATGGGTCTTTTTAGCCACTGATTCTATTTGCTCTTAGATGTGAGTGATTTTTAGCTTCTTCTAAAGATGTTTCTTAAAGTGATTTGCTTAATGTGTGTTTGTTGACAGCTAGGCGATTTAGATTTAATATTCACGGAGTATAGTTTACAGGGCTGTAAACAACAAGATGTATGGATTTATTAGACTCAGATCACAAAATTCTGATTCTAATTCACAAATGATAACTGATTTACAGGAAAGCAGATGAACGCAAAAGCAGATTTGAGTCCCAATGTTGATTTGGCGGGTGGCCAGTCGTCGTCCAAGTTAAAGATTGTGCCGCGTCGAGTTCGTTTCGATTTTGCAGATATCAATCGAGCTGATTTTCACTCCAATAATACGGTAGTCAGTGCGTTCTGGGTTGGCTTGTCGGCGACTTTTCCACTCGGTGAAGCAGAATTCATCCACTCCGTGAAGCTATTCGAGAATCAAGTCAGTGATTCAAAGCTATTAAAGGAAGTTCAAGAGTTTGCGCAACAAGAAGCGCACCATGCTTTACAGCACAAGAAGATCAATAGTCAATTTGATCGCTGTGGTTACGGCACGCGAAAAATCCAGGATTTAATGGATGCGAAGCTGCAGGAACGTGCTCAAAAATGGAGTTCCGAGAAGCGTTTGATGCGCACCGTATCCGCTGAGCATTTTACCGCAGTTATGGCGCATTTTGCTTTAAGCCATCCACAGCTTATGGACAGTGTGCCTGAGTCTTTTGCGAACTTGTTTCTATGGCATTCTATCGAAGAAGTTGAACACAAGTCCGTTGCCTTCGATGTCTATCGCCATTGCGTGGGTGATATGTCTAAACTACGCCGCCATTACGCACACTTTGCGTTCATCGAGTTTCCGTTTAATTTGCTAATGATTACGCGCTTTTTGTTAAAGGATATAGGGCACAAGGCGACTTGGGCAGAGCGCAAGGGTATGTGGTTGTTTTTGTTTGGAAAGGACGGAATGATAAGTTCTGTAAAGCACTTGTACATGGATTTTTTCAAAAAAGACTTCCACCCTTGGACGCATGATGATTCAGAGCTAGTTGCTCAATGGAAGCAAGAATTGGCTCCGATTATTGATCAAGGCTAAGCTTGCTCCGCCGCCAATGGCTGAGCTTCATTTCCTGAGTTATCGCATCGGCATGGTGTTTTACTCAAAGATCAGCCAGTTTATTTTATTCATCGCGCGCTTGATAGAATTTGACTTTGTGGCGCAGTCTTGGCGCATCATTGCACTGTCCTGTAAGCGTACTTAAGAGAAGAGAAAAAAATTATGTCCACAGCGCATTATGACGCAATCATCATCGGTGCCGGTATTTCAGGTATTAGTGCTGCCTATCATTTTCAAAAACTTTGTCCGGGTAAGACCTATAAGATTTTGGAACGTCGCCAGCAAATAGGCGGTACATGGGATCTATTTAACTATCCTGGTATTCGTTCAGACTCAGACATGTATACCTTCGGTTTTTCTTTCCGGCCGTGGCATGATGAATCGGCGATTGCATCCAAAGATAAGATCATTGACTACCTAAATGACACAATTGATGAGTACGATATCGGTAAAAATATCGAGTTCGGTGTCTATACCAAAAAAGCGAGTTGGTCCTCTGCGGAAGCCAAATGGCAGTTAGACGCCATCGATGAACAAAACGGTGCAAGCAAGCGTTATTCCAGTCAACATATTTTTATGTGTGTTGGCTACTACAATTACGACCATGGTTACACACCAGACTTTGAGGGTAGGGCGGATTTTAAGAGTGACGTGATACATCCTCAGCTATGGCCTGAGGATGCCGACTACCACGACAAAAATGTCGTTATCATTGGTAGCGGTGCAACTGCGGTAACCCTAATTCCGTCAATGGCGACTAAGGCAGCGCACGTCACCATGTTGCAGCGCTCACCGACCTATATGGCGGCAAGGCCTGCTATTGATCCCAAAGCAAATTGGGTTGCGAAATGGTTGGGTCGAAGAGCGGCTAGGTGGTGGTTTATTTTAAACTCCATGCTCATATACAGCTACTGCAAGAAATTCCCTAGTCGCGCCAAAGCCGCGATAATTGGCGAAGTTAAGGGTTTGCTAGGCAACAAGTTTGACGCTAAGCATTTCACACCTAAATATGATCCATGGGATGAGCGCCTTTGCTTGTGTCCAGATGGTGATCTGTTCGATGCGATTAATTCCGGTAAAGCTAGTGTGGTTACTGACCATATTGAGCGATTCACTGAGTCGGGGATAAAGTTAAAGTCAGGCTTAGAATTAGCAGCAGATATGATTGTGACGGCAACCGGTCTGGAAATTCTATTTTTAGGAGGGATAGAAATAGTGGTAGACGGTAAGTTGAAGGAGCCCTCACAGAGTTATGTTTATAAGGGCGTGATGTGCAGTGATATGCCTAATTTGTATATTGCGACGGGTTACACCAATGCTTCTTGGACGCTGAAGGTGGATCTTACCAATAAGTACGCATGTCGCTTAATTAACTATATGGACGATAATAACTTCAAATATTGTAGTGCCAAAGCACCGTCCAACTTGATTGCTGCGCCGCTGTTAGACCTTGATGCGGGTTATATCAGACGTGGACAAGGTGCTTTGCCAATGCAGGGGACCGAGGCTCCTTGGAAGCTTTATCAAAATTACATCTACGATAAATGCACGCTAAAGTTTAAAGCGCTGAATGACGAATCAATAACATTTTATTAATAGGGAAAACCTAGGAGTAATCTGCACGTTCTGGTGATGTGATTTACACATCAGTTCAGGCATTATTAACTGATGAAAAAAGCCAGCATAGTAAGTAGTCTCGTTATCCTTACATCCACAGTTCTAGCAGTAGGCGTTAGCTTCGCTGGAGGCGATGGCGGGGCAAGCATCGGTGGACTGCCTGTTTTTGTGATTTGTGCCGCCGCCGCATTTGCGATAAATTGGATTGCCTTTATTCCAGCAAATATTAACAAAACTGAGCATTTTTATGACCTTACTGGGAGTCTTACCTACTTGATGGTGATTGCCCTGGCCGTAGCGCTTAGTGGCGCGAGCAACGCCATTGGTGAAATGAGTTTGCGTGCATTATTAGCTGCCGGCATGGTCGTCATTTGGGCCTGCAGGTTAGGAATGTTCTTGTTTGCTCGAATTCGTCGAGACGGTAAGGACGACCGCTTTGACGAGATTAAAAACAATTCAATACGTTTTTTTCTAACCTGGACTTTGCAGGGCTTGTGGGTTGTTCTAACAGCCGCATGTGCTTTAGCCATAATTACTGGTGATGATCAGACTCGGATGGGCGTGATAGGCTGGTTGGGCGCTTTTGTTTGGTTATTTGGGTTTGTCATCGAGGTGGTCGCAGATAAACAGAAATCTGCCTTTAGAAAGGACTCTGCCAACTCGGGTAAATTTATATCAAGTGGATTGTGGTCTTGGTCAAGACACCCAAATTACTTTGGCGAGATGCTGCTTTGGTTTGGGGTCGCTGTGATGGCCATTCCTGTATTGCATGGTTGGCAGTGGGTTTGTCTTATTTCACCGGTATTTGTATATGCTTTAATTGCTCACGTTAGTGGGGTCAATCTACTTGAGGCTAAGGCTGACAGGAAGTGGGGGAACGATGCTGCTTACTTAGCATACAAGGGTAGTACCTCAGAGCTGGTGTTGCGCCCACCTTCGGGATGAAAGAAAGGCTCAGAAAGTTAAGTTTCGGTGTGACGGTCGGTCTTCGGGCGCCCGGCAGCAGCATTAAGTCTCCCTTATTAATAAAGGTTCTTAACAGGACTGGTGCGTAAACAGGTCTGGCTTAGGGTAAGGGAAGGGGTCTCTATCATGTCGCTATGGTGGTGATTTGTGCGATAAAGCGGCTCGAATCCCTCGCGCGGTCATTTCTTTAGTATGTGTATTTTGTAGGAGTGTGATGAGACCGTTCCGACGCATGATAGGGCATGGCGGAGTGATGGATGGACGTTTTGCATGGCAATGATGCACAAGTGCTGATGATGGAGTCGGGTTTATTTGACAGGGCGTCAAGCAAGTCTAATTATCGCGCCAAATGGGCGATTAACACATGTTATGTATTTTATTTTCCTGCTAGAGTAAGGCTTCAATACGGTTAGCAGAACCCAACCCTATTCTCGACTGTATTGAAAACGCTTCAATTTACACGTAGCTTCGTGTGCTTTGAGGCATTGAGCGGCACCCTAGAGTCGCTTGAAGAACGCCACCGTCCAGGGAAGGATAGTGAAATTCGGGAAGCCCTTGTGTGCATCCTCACGCAAGGGCTTTTTTCGCTTTGGCTAACAGCCCAACCTGCAAGCGTTTTACTAGTATTCGATGTCCTCGGCAAGTGTTTGTTTTTCGTAATACGGATATTATAGTGCAAACCGTATGTCGAATTATCGACACCACTACTTGAGGTCAACATGAACCATATAACTACAAAAAAAGCAAAAATAAGATCGGTCGGTACATTTATCCCTTCAGAAATTGTCACATCGGACGATCTCATGAACGAAATCGATTCACAAAACAGATACGATATTCCAACCGACTGGATGCGTGTGGCGATGGGCATTGAAGAGCGCAGGATGGCTCCCGCATCGGCTAAACCATCAGATTTGGCGATTCCTGCCGCTCGTGAAGCAATTGATTCTTGCCCAGGCCTTGTGCCAGAAGACATTGATTTGGTTATATTTTGTGGGATCGAGCGTGATCAACCTGAGCCAGCCACAGCGCACACAATACAAAATGCACTTGGACTAAGCGCGAACCATGCCTTTGATATGGCGAACGCGTGTTTTGGGTTTATTGATGCCATGGAAGTTGCTTCAAACTTCATAAAATGTGGTATGGTTCGCAACGCATTGGTTGTCACTGGGGAGGTTCCTTCTAAGGTCCTTCGTTCAGTTGTTAAGACCCTTAAAGAGGGTGTCGATATTAAAACAGCCAAGAATATGATAGGTGCTTTGTCTGTAGGTGACGCTGGCGGCGCTGTTATAATTAGTTCGTCAGATGACTACGAAACTTCTGGTTTTGAGCTTTTTAATACCATTTCACATAGTTCATATGCTGATAAGTGTATTTACAACACAGGTGAAGACGGCAAAGTTGAAGGTCAAATGTTAATGGGCCATCTTGCTGCGGCGTTCATTAGGTACAATAGTAAATTAATTGATGACACTCTAGAGAAGCTTGGATGGGATAATTTCGATTGGATGTTATCTCATCAAATAGGCAAGCGGCCGTTTGAGAAACTTTCTGGTATGAACGGTGTTAACCCTAATACCATGATTAAAACGTTCGATAAATTGGGGAATATCACCACTGCTACTTTCCCAGTTAACTTCAAGAAGCTCTGTGATGACACAGATGTTCAGGTTGGCGCTCGAATAGGCGGATGTTTCGCCGGTTCTGGTTTGGCCTTAGGCCAGTTTGGATATACATTTTAGGTCTTTTCTAAACAGAAGAAGATAGATAAGTGAATTTTTAGTGGGCCCGTTAGGTCACCTGTACTCTTGGCATTTGGAAGGATCAGGGATGCCCAGAGTAGAGCAATGTTTTGTTGATATTGTTTCTTATAATATCAAGCGGTATTTAAATGCTTTAAATAGATTTTTAGAGAGAGATAAGAGAATTATGGATAACGCAGCTTCAATCTACATCATGCCAGCACTGCTGGCACTGACAGTAAAACTGTTCTTATTATTTGTTGCGAGGAATGAGCGGAATGGATCGTCAATATTTTTCACCCTGCTGTTGTTGTTAGCTTGTCACACCCTGGCTGAGGTTTTAGTATATATAGAATACTTTAAGGGGGATTACTCTACCCACGTCTTGCGTTGGTATTACGTGATGACCTTGTGTGGAGTTGCAGCAATTTTAGTTTATGCTTTCCAGATCAGCAATCTACTAAGTTCCTTAAGGAGTATTTCTGTAACTGCAGTCGCTCTTTCAATCTGTCTAAGCTTGTTTATTTTATTGACTGATTCAGTCGTTAGCGGAGCCACTTCAATAGGTTATGCCCTGACTGCGGAGCAAGGGCCGCAATACTGGCTTTTTCAATTATTATTCGTGGGAATACTTTTTCTCATTTCCGGTGTGTTGATTAGGGGATATCTAACGGCCAAAGATCATGTGGCTGAAATTCAATGTGGTTATACATTTTTAGGGTTACTACCTATTGTTATCGTGGCGCTTAGCGTCGTTGCTCTGATGGGTTTTGGTATGCAGATAAATGCAGCGGGGATTATTCCGATTTGCACCACTTTCTTTCTACTAATTACTATTAAAGGCGAACGTGCTCATACGTTGACGGATGTTCGCAGACACATACCGTTCTCTTTAGAGCGGCGCACATCAGGTGAAATAATGGATATTTTTTCTCGCTACGCACAAGATGAGGTGAATTATCGTGATTGTATGGCGGAGCTAGAAAAGCTTTTAGTTGTGCACAAGCATAGTAAAAGCCGAGGTAACGTAACTCAGACCGCCGCATCAATGGAGATACCGCGATCTTCCCTGTACTCTATATTTCGACGTTTAGGAGTTGAAGTAAAAGACATGGGTTAGATTCTCAAAAGTTTATTTAGGTTAAGATATTCTGATTTTATATTTGAGGTTGTTTTTTTGATTAGTCGCCGTGCATGCAAGGATGCCGATGCGGTTGCTACATCCCAAGCAGCACTGAGTGCGCTACTATTGATGGCATTTAAGAGAGCGTGACGTACTACTATTAACTGATTAATAGGTCTGTCAAATCCAATCGTTTTTGTTAGACTGCCCAACGTCATGCAAACTAGGGCAGGGCAAGTTATAAGCACGGATGTCGCGTGCAGTATATTTATCGGAAGGTACGGGTCAATGCGATTGGCGGTTGATCTGAAGAACTTATGCGAGACCTTGCTACTCGACAATTACAACTTCAATCTAAACAATAGAGTGACACACCAATAATGAAAACAAAGATGAAACTATGGCATTGTCATAACGCTCGATCTCTTCGACCTCTTTGGGCGCTTGAAGAAATGGGCTTAGAATATGACTTAGAAGTATTACCATTTCCCCCCAGATTTTTCAAAAAAGAGTATTTGGAGACCAATGTTTTGGGCACTATTCCGTATTTTTCGGATGGCGAAACCCGGATGACTGAATCAACAGGTATCTGTCATTACCTGGTGGAGAGGCATCAGCAAAATCAATTTGGCGTCAGCGTAGATCATCCTGAGTATGGCGATTATCTAAATTGGTTGTACCACAGTGATGCGACGCTAACATTCCCGCAAACCCTTTATCTGAGATATACCCTGCTGGAACCAGAAGAACGCCGGCAACCGCAAGTTGCTGAGGACTATCGGAAGTGGTATCTAGCGCGCCTTCGTTTATTAGACCAGCACATTGAAGAACGTGAATTTCTATGCGATGAACGCTTTACGATTGCTGATGTTGCGATAGGCTATGCATTGTTCTTGGGCGAGCTGCAAGGCTTTGCCGTAGATTACACACCGCAAGTCATAGACTACTTAAACCGATTGAAAGCTCGTCCCGCATTTGTAAGGGCAGTTTCACTCACTGAATAAAGAACAATTCGATCTTTAATTCTCCATCGTCACCAACCCAACCAAAATAATTACTCATAACATATGCTATTTACTGAAGAACATAATTCGATCGCCGAGACAACGGCTAAGTTAATTCAAACAGAAATCAATCCTTATTGCGAGCAATGGGAAGAGGAGGGGATTTTTCCAGCACACGAGCTATTCAAAAAACTCGGCAATCTAGGCTTGTTAGGTATCGCTAAACCGGTAGCCTACGGCGGCATGGACCTAGACTATAGCTATCAAATGGCTTTCGTTGAACAGCTTGGTACGACTTTGAGGGGTGGCGTAAGCATGGTGATTGGTGTGCAAACTGATATGGCCACACCTTCATTGGCCAAGCACGGCAGTGATGAATTACGTGCCGAATTTTTAGCACCCGCGATAAGCGGAGACTACGTATGTTCGATCGCGGTGAGTGAGCCCGGTGCTGGTTCAGATGTAGCCAGTATTAAAACATCTGCTCGCAAAGACGGCGACGATTACATTATTGATGGCACTAAAATGTGGATAACTAACTCAACCCAAGCAGACGTGCTTTGTGTTTTGCTTAACACCGGAGATGGCCCGCAACATAGAAACAAGTCTCTGGTGATGGTGCCTACTAATATGCCTGGGGTTAGCTTCTCGGAGCGACTGAACAAGCTTGGCATGCGTTCTTCAGATACTGCGCAGGTGTTTTTTGATGGTGTTCGGGTTCCGCAAAGCAACCGTATAGGCCTAGAAGGCTTGGGTTTTATGTATCAAATGGAGCAATTTCAGGAAGAGCGTTTACATGCAGCCTGCGTAACTTTGAAGGGCTGCGAGTCCAGTATCCAAGAAACAATCGCCTATACGCGAACTCGCCAAGCGTTCGGTAAATCAATTCTAGATAATCAAGTAGTGCATTTCAAACTGGCTGAATTGCAAACAGAGATTGAAGCCCTGCGGGCCTTGGTCTATAACGCTACTGAGGAATACATTAATGGTGTTGATGTTACGACCAAAGCTTCGATGGCAAAATTGCTTGCCGGGCGATTATCGCGCAAGGTGAATGATAGCTGCTTACAATATTTCGGTGGCATGGGCTTTATGTGGGAGAATCGCGTTGCTAGAGCATTTCGTGATGGTCGACTGGGCTCAATTGGCGGTGGAGCAGATGAAGTGATGTTGGATATTATTTGTAAAAAAATGGGCACTTCGCCAAAAATACGAAACTAGACAGTGCAAATCGCTGCGAG
>CAWUWF010000177.1:0-3484 GCA_963925935.1 uncultured Arenicella sp.
ACGCCGATAAGGTAGCAGAGATGGAGGCATTGATTACCCAGCTACGCCGTGATGGAGATTCGGTTGGGGCTAAAATCACAGTGGTCGCTAACAATATGCCGGTTGGATTAGGTGAGCCGGTCTTTAATGAATTGGATGCTGATATTGCTAAGGCGTTAATGAGTATTAATGCTGTGAAAGGGGTTGAGATCGGCGCCGGATTCGAGGCTGTGACTCAACGTGGTTCAGAACACCGAGATGAGATGTTTCCTGACGGTTTCGCAACTAATAACGCGGGCGGCATTCTGGGTGGAATATCTTCAGGCCAAGACGTGATCGCTAGTCTGGCACTGAAACCCACCTCAAGTATTACCAAACCAGGGAATAGTATTGACGTTAACGGTGAGCCGGTCATCGTTGTCACTAAAGGCCGACATGATCCTTGCGTTGGAATTCGCGCGGTGCCAATTGCCGAGGCTATGTTGGCGATTGTAATAATGGATCATTATCTACGCAATCGAGCCCAAAATAGTGACGTACAGAGTAGCATCCCAGCTATCCCCAGCTCTCGAAGTTAGCCCTTTTTTAGTTTCTAAAAGAGCGTCCAAATGGGTTTTCTGATAGGTTTGGCGAGTGCTAATTGAAGCTGCAGCAGGAGCTAAGGTATGGGTAACTGGCGCTTCGCGAACTTTTATTTTTTCTATTATTGCACGGTCGGCATCATAGTTCCTTATTGGAGCCTCTATCTAAAGCACCTTGAATTCAGTGCAACCGAAATTGGTGAACTTACCGCTATTTTAGTTGTCACCAAAGTGTTTTCGCCCTACCTATGGGCATGGATCGCAGACCGCATGAACGTCAATAGCGGACAATCTTTAAGCATTCTTAAGTGGGCCACCGGTGCAGCGCTAGCCAGTTATAGCCTGCTCTATTTACAGAGCGGCTCAGGGCTTGGTTCACTCCCGACTAGTTTTTGGTTCGTAGCCTTCGTCTTGTTTAGCTTTTCAGTCTTTTGGAATGCCTGCATGCCACAAGTCGAAGCCGCTACGTTGAACCATCTAGGTGGTGAACGTCATCGCTATGGCAATATTCGGCTTTGGGGATCAGTCGGTTTTATTTTTATGGTGTTAGGCTTAGGCTACGCAATGGATAGGCTAGGGCCAAGTATTATCTTGCCGGTGGGCGCACTTTGTTTCTTTATGGTGTTTGTAGCAAGTTTTCTTTTTAAAGGCGTAGGCGTGCGTCAGCGTATTCCAACATCGAGTGCCCCACTAAAGCAGTTGCTAACTGGTCAGGTAATCTTGATCTTGTTATTCAGTACCCTAATGCAGGCCAGCCATGCTCCGTTCTATACCTTCTTTAGTATTTATCTCGAAAGCTACGATTATACAAAGTCACATATAGGGTGGTTGTGGACTATTGGCGTGATTCTTGAGATTGGCGTATTTTTATTGAGTTATCGTCTATTTCAAAAATACAGTTTAGCGAATTTATTAGGCCTTACTTTTGTCAGTGCCGCAATCCGCTGGGCATTACTGGGCTTATTCCCAGAAACGGTGGTGTTGGTCTGGTTTGCGCAAACCTTGCATGCGATTTCTTATGGTCTGAATCACGCAGTGATGATGTTGCTGATCGATCACTTTTTTCAAGGCCGTTATCAAGTACGAGGCCAAGCTCTATATCTTAGCGTGTCGTTTGGGCTAGGGGGTGCATTAGGTAGTGTCTTAAGCGGTTACATTTGGTCAGCGGCCGGATCAAACATATTGTTTTTAAGCGCGTCGGGTTTAATGGTTCTAGTTAGTATTGCGTCACGAATCCTGATTAAGGGAACCTTAATTCAGGCGACGGCTTAGATTAAAATAAAGTTACCAAATCATTCGCTGTGTTTGAATTAATGGCATCTGCCATATATTGGTAATAACTATATAACTTAGTTAAATAAACGATTAAACCTGAATTGAGAAATCGCTTAGAATGCCGTTCATCGAATCAATTTATATTATTTGGAAGCCAAAAGAATGTCACAAAATGAATCAAACTTAATAGAAGTCGGCAGTGAACAAACTGTACCAGTGATGGTCGGTAAAAAAGTACCCGAAGTTATTTTTCGTGTGCGCGAAAATGATGAATGGAAGGCTGTCGGCAGTGCTGATTTATTTGCTGATAAAACAGTCGTTCTATTTTCTCTGCCTGGTGCTTTTACACCAACATGTTCATCAGCACATTTGCCGCGTTATAACGAATTGGCAAGTACTTTTACGGCCAATGGCGTTGACGACATCATTTGCATGAGTGTCAACGACACCTTTGTTATGAATGCTTGGAAGGAAGATCAGGAAGCGGAGAATATAACCGTAATCCCAGATGGTAATGGCGAATTCACTGATGGCATGGGAATGTTGGTGGGTAAAGAAGATCTTGGCTTTGGTAAACGCTCATGGCGCTATTCAATGTTGATTAAAAACGGCGTAGTAGAGAAGATGTTCGTCGAGCCAGATGTTGCTGGTGACCCGTTTGAAGTATCAGATGCCGATACCATGCTAGATTATATCAATCCACAGGCGAGCAAACCTCAATCAGTGGCTATGATCACCAAGCCCGGTTGCCCATATTGCACAAAAGCCAAAGTTCTATTAAATGAGCGAGGAATAGAGTTTGAAGAAATTATTCTTGGGAAAGATGCTACTTCGGTCAGTGTTAAAGCGATTTCTGGGAATAGTAGCGTTCCTCAAATATTTTTCGATGGCAATAATATTGGCGGATCTGACGATCTAGCGGAATACTTGTCAGAAAACTAGTATTGGGTAAAGAGACAATCTATTGTCATTCTCTTATTGAATGATTTCACGATACTGGGTCGCCGCAATGTCAGCTTATTGGCATCGCTGCGGTGTTTATTTATACTAGGTAAAATAGCAAACAACATGCATGACGAAATTGACAGGAACCTTGTGGGGTTCTCTCCAGAAGATTTGCTAAAACTTGCGCGTTGGAAAATGCCATTTGGTCGATATCAGGGTTATCCGCTGATTGACTTGCCTGAAGAATACTTATTTTGGTTTACTCGAAAGGGCTTTCCTGAGGGTGAGCTTGGTTTGCTTATGAAGTTTTGTCTTGACCTTAAAATTGAAGGTTTGGATAGCTTAGTCAAGCCATTAAAATAGCCAAGCCATTAAGATAAAACCAATGAGGTAAGCGCGTAGAGCTAATTTATGCTCGCTGAGAATTTCCACAAAGAGGTACCGATTGAATATTAGGGACTTACAGTATTTGGTGGCGGTGTATGACTTGCACAGCTTTAGTAAAGCGGCAGAGAGTTGTTTCGTTAGCCAGCCAACCTTGAGTGGACAGCTTAAAAAACTTGAGGGTGAGTTGGGTGCTCCATTAATGGAGCGCTCTACGCGTAAAGTATTATTTACTCAATTGGGTGAAGAAATTGTCCGCGAAGCGAGAACTATATTATCCACGGTCGATCATATTAAGCAGCTCGCCAAGCAGACCGATG
>CAWUWF010000178.1:0-6758 GCA_963925935.1 uncultured Arenicella sp.
GCGGGGTTAAGCAATGCTGATGGCCGAGTGACCATTATGATGCCGCACCCCGAAAGAATTTTTCGGTCGGTGACTAACTCCTGGCGCGATCCAGCATGGGGTGAATATAGCCCGTGGATGCGTATTTTTAGGAATGCTAGAGTCTGGGTTGATTGATTGAAGACAGTGTAGTGTCGGTATAATAATAGCAGTTTTCATGCGTTTTTATGACGACGAGGTCTCGGTGCTGAACGGTTGAAAATCCAAGGTTTGTGGCTCTTGGCAACAATGTTTGCTATATTTTAGTCGCTTAGAACTCGCTGCGCCGATATGAAGGAATGTTGAATATGACTTTAAATCAATCACTTAAGTCAGGACCTAAAAGTATCTTGGTAATGTCTGTAATGTTGCTAGTCCTTAGCTCGACACTCGCTTTTGCGCAAGCGCCAGATCTGCAGGAAATTCGCTGGAAGTCAGAGACACAAATACGTTCACTATTGGGTGAGCCTGAGAGTATTCGCGGGCCAATTGGTACGCATGCTTCCTACGAGCTCTGGCACTATGCGGAGTTTACCGTTGCCTTTGCTAATGAACGAGTATTCCATATGTTTAAGAAAGATAGCTTGACCAAGCCAGAGATGAACGAAAACCGTTCTTAAACGGTAAGTTTCACTGATCCTCACTAGCCCACCTTGTGGAGTAGAGTGAGGACTAACGAGTGAGCAAAATGTTTACTGTTTTGACAGTATCAGAAATTAAGTGAGCAGGTTTTTGAGAATTGCTTTGTATACCTTAGCCAACTGAGCTGGGGCATCCAGATCAACGCTCTCGTTGATTTTATGAATGGATTCATTAGTTGGGCCTAGCTCCACAACTTGTGCTCCGGTTGGGGCAATAAATCGTCCATCCGAAGTGCCACCACTGGTCGATAGAGCTGTCTGAATGCCTAATTCAGACTTAATGGCTTTTTGACAGGCATTTACTAATTCGCCTTCGTCGGTGATAAATGGCAATCCAAACAGAGTCCAATTGATTTCATAGTCTATGCCTAGGGCATCAAGTTCTTGGTGAATTATTTGACGAATCTGTTGCTCATCCAATTCCGTTGAAAAGCGTAAATTAAATACAATCTCTACTTGTCCGGGGATAACATTGGTAGCGCCGGTACCACCATTAATATTGGATATTTGAAAGCTACTGGGCGGGAAGTATTGATTACCTTCATCCCATTTAATATCACATAAAGTATCAATTACCGCGCCACACTTATGAATTGGATTATCCGCCAGGTGAGGGTAGGCAATATGCCCTTGTGTGCCTTTTACGATCAGTTTTGCGCCTAAGGAACCGCGCCGGCCGTTCTTAATAGTATCGCCCAGCTTTAAACTAGAACTTGGTTCACCTACCACGCAGTACTCGAACTTCTCTCCACGTGCCTCAAGGGTCTCTATCACCTTGCGTGTACCACAGGTCGCAGGGCCTTCTTCGTCGGAGGTGATCAATAACGCGATCGAACCATTGTGATTGGGGTGCTCTGCCAGAAAGCTTTCAATACTGGTGATAAAAGCGGCCAGTGATGTTTTCATGTCTGCAGCACCACGGCCATACAGACGACCATCGCGCTCGGTGGGTTCGAAAGGGTCGCTATGCCATAGATTTAGATCCCCTGTAGGCACCACATCGGTGTGACCAGCAAAAACCAACACCGGCGAAGCTTGACCATGTCTAGCCCAAAAATTTAAAACATTACCATTGTCGTCTGCAAAATCGAGTTGTTCGATATTGAATCCAAGCGCTGCTAGGCGCTCAATCATAATTACTTGGCAGCCTGCATCGTTTGGGGTGATCGATTGCGCAGAAATTAGACGTTTGGTTAATTCGAGCGTTGGGTTTGGCTGGGACATAGGTGGTTTATTTTAGCTCTGTTTAGGGTTTTTTGAGGCAGTGGTGTAGCTCGGGTGATCGCAGCGGCTGAACAACGCTAATCAACTCGCAGCAAGTCATTCAAAGCAGTTTTGGAGCGTGTTTTGGCATCTACCTTTTTAACGATCACTGCGCAATAAAGACTATGTGATTTATCTTTGCTAGGAATAGAGCCTGAGACCACTACCGAACCAGCTGGAATTCGACCATAACTGATTTCACCTGTTTCACGATCCAAGATTTTAGTGCTTTGGCCAATGTACACACCCATAGAGATAACCGAGCCTTCTTCAACCACCACGCCTTCAACGATCTCGCTGCGGGCGCCAATAAAGCAATTGTCTTCAATGATGACTGGCCCTGCTTGAATAGGCTCCAATACTCCGCCAATGCCAACACCGCCGGATAAATGCACGTTTTTACCAATTTGAGCACAAGAGCCGACAGTGGTCCATGTGTCTACCATGCTGCCAGAATCCACATAGGCACCAATATTCACATAACCGGGCATGATGACCACTCCAGGGGCTATGTAGGATCCCTTGCGAACCGCCGCTGGCGGCACCACTCTGAAGCCTTCAGCTTGAAATTGAGCGTCGGTATAATTTGCAAATTTACTCGGGACCTTATCGAAATAATTTGTATTGCCACCATCAATTATTTCATTATCGCGAATCGCGAATGACAATAGAACCGCCTTTTTTAGCCACTGGTTAACACGCCACTCGCCATCTATTTTTTCCGCTACTCGGGCGCGGCCACTGTCTAGTAACTCAATTGCGTCGAGTACCGCTGATTGAACTTTGGGATCCACCGTCTTCGGTGAAATGGAAGAGCGATGTTCGAAGGCGTCGTCGATAATAGTCTGCAATTGTAAAGTCATTTTGATGTAGGTCTGGGTAGGTATTTAGTTGCTCAAATAAGGGATTTGATTTGAGCTTGGATTATCTATTAATGAGGCCGTCCTGTTAAGTCTTAATCCTGTCTTCATTGGTGAAAATAGTTAATCTGGATTGAGTGCTTCAAGGCGGGCTAAGTCGAGCTGCTTTTGGTCAAAGCAGCGATTACGTCAGTTTCAAGCTGATTCAACACTTTTTCTGTAGAGACTGCAGAGTGATCTTGCCATTGGATAAAAAAGATATCTTCAGCTTTTTCACCAAATGTCGCTATTTTGGCACTAAGCAATTTAATATTATGCTTCTGTAGAATCAGCGCAACGTTGTGGAGTAGGCCTGGTTGGTCCTGGGCGGTCACTTCCATTGCTGTGTAGTTTGGGTTATTAAATGTGAAAAGGACTCTGGCTTGAATGGGAAAGTGCTTTAGCGCCCGGGAAACGCTGCGCCTCGATATTACTTTGTCCGATTTTTCAGACATTATAATGCTGCGTAAACGCTCTTCCAAATAATGTATATAGTCGCTTTTCTTTGCCAGATCAATGTCGGGCACAATGGCATTGAAGGAATACAGCGCTAGGCCGTTGTTACTACTTTGTATTTGAGCTTCGATGATGCTCAGATCCAAGTTGTCGAAGGCGCCGGTCACCTGAGTTAATAGTCTCTTGGATTCAGGCGCAAAGACGAAAAACATGTTTGCTTCTAACCTTGCGCTATAGCGAACAGAAACAATGGGCATGCTTATTGCTTTGCTTTGGAATAAGCTGGCTGCATGCCAGGCGATATAGTAGGGCTCATTGCGGATAAAGTAATCATCGGGCAGGGTGCGCCAAAACTCTTCGACTTGGCTCGAATCGTACCCGTTTTCACCGAGTTGCGCATCGAGTCTTTTGAGAGCGCCTATTTTATCATCACGAACGTGCTCTTCTTGGTTAAGCGCCTTCGCTGCCCCATGGCTAAGCGCCTTCGCCGTGGCCTTATAGAGTTCCAATAGCAATTGGCCTTTCCAGGCGTTCCAAACCTTGGGGCTAGTGCCTCGGATATCGGCGAGCGTCAGAAGATACAGATTATCTAGGTGTTCGATGTCGCCAACAATATCAGCGAATTCTTTGATGACTACGGGGTCAGAAATATCTCTGCGTTGTGAGAAATGCGACATCATTAGGTGACTCAACACCAGCCATCCCACCAGTTTGGCATCATATTTGCTGAGCCCGTGGGAGATGCAAAATTCATAGGCATCACTCTCGCCCAATACCGAGTGATCTCCGCCACGGCCCTTGGCAATATCATGGAATAGGGCACCAAGGAACAATCGGTGAGGCTTATAAAGCTTAGCCATAATGCTGCCAGCGAGCGGATATTCGTCTGGATCTTTGCGCAGCAGGGTCAGGTTCTGGATCACCATCAATGTGTGTCCGTCAACGGTGTATACGTGAAACAGATCGTGTTGCATCTGCCCAACAATTGCGCCAAAAGTGGGTATGTATGCGCCTAATACTCCATAAGCATTCATTCGCATTAAGGCGTTGGTCAGGCCCACTCCTTGGTCCTTAAATAGGTCCAAAAATAACTTTTTAACTTTTGAGTCTGACCGAAAAGTGTTGTTGATTTGATATAGGTTGGCTCGAATGGCACGAATAGTGTCGGGGTGTATGCCGGTTATCTTATGCTCTTGCATCAATCTAAATAAGGTGAGGATAGCCTCTGGCTTGCGCTTAAAGAGATCGACTTCTCGTTGCTCAATCAACTTGCTCTTAACCATAAAGTCTTCGTCTATGGCCTTGCTAACAGCCAATGATAAGCGGTTGTTATAGCTTGCACGATAATGCGCCAGTAGAACTTCATTGAGGTAGATGACCTGCTTTGCGGTGCGATAAAAGCGTTTCATTAACTGCTCTACCGCAAGATGACTGGA
This sequence comes from uncultured Arenicella sp., assembly GCA_963925935.1. Classification (GTDB taxonomy): domain Bacteria; phylum Pseudomonadota; class Gammaproteobacteria; order Arenicellales; family Arenicellaceae; genus Arenicella. The sequence goes on from CAWUWF010000178.1 coordinate 4,714, forward strand.
GGTGTCTTGATAGCCAAATTCTGTTGCCAATTCCCGTTGGCTATCGAATAACAATCTGTCTTCATGGCGTTTGGTGTTTAAATGCAAGCCGGAACGCATGCGCCAAAGAATATTGCGGGCACGAATTAATATACGATACTCGTCAGAGTAAATGTGGCCGTGTTGTTTCATCTCCTTGAACGAGCGAACGCCAAAATGACGGTTATAAATCCAAAGAATAGTTTGTAAGTCGCGTAAACCACCGGGACTTTCCTTAATATTCGGTTCTAAAGAGTAAGCGGTGCCCTGATACCGAGCATGGCGTAGCTCTTGCTCTTCATATTTGGCTAGGAAGAATTTCTCTGGCGACCAAATTCTACCTGTTCGTAACTTGTCGTCGAGCAATTCAAAAAGAGATTGATCTCCTACCAGATGGCGGGCCTCGAGTAGGTTGGTCATGATCGTTATGTCGTCACGAGCTTCTTTCAAGCAGTCTTTAATGGAGCGTACGCTATGCCCAATTTCTAGACCAATATCCCACAAAAAACGTAAAAAGCTCTCGATGAATTCCTGAGCCTGTTGGTAGTTGTTGCTACCTAATAATATTAATAAATCAACGTCAGAAAACGGATGTAATTCTCCTCGGCCATAGCCACCTACGGCGAGCAACTCAATGGTGGGCGTATGCGCTAAGTTTTTAGAATGTCGTTGCCATGCAATGATAACCAATTGGTCGATCATCCAAGTATATCGCGCGACTAAATCTGATGAAGAAGACCCTCCTGCCTGGTGGGCCGCAAGCTGCTCTTGAGCATTTTTAATGGTTTTTTTGAACAGCGGAATTTCAGCTTCGCCGCTATCCAAAGCATGCTTAAATAGTGCTGGGTTTAGTAACTTGCTTTTAGCAAAGTGCATGATTCTGTTGACGTAGGTAGATTGACCAAAAAACTCACAAAGTTAGCCAGAGTACGGCTGAAGGTTGGCACATGGCCTTTTATACTGGATGCCCAAGATACAGTCCAAATCGAGCTCAATATTGAAGCCAAGCGCAACGTCTATTAAACCCGTTAACTGACAAGAAGCCGTTAGCTGGTAAAAAAGGGCTATGGTTTAATCGAATTAGCGGACTCAGTCAAAATTTCATAACCAGTGCTGGTTACCAAAAGAGTGTGTTCCCATTGTGCAGACAAAGAATGGTCGCGTGTAACAACAGTCCAATTATCGGCTAGCAAACGGGTTTCTTTCTTGCCCACGTTAATCATCGGTTCTATCGTGAAGGTCATGCCCTCCTTGATTTTCATGCCGGTATTAGGCCTTCCGTAATGCAGTATCTGTGGGTCCTCATGAAAGACCTTGCCAATTCCATGACCACAGTATTCTCTAACCACCGAGTAATTGTTTTTTTCGGCATGCTTCTGAATAGCATGTCCGATGTCGCCTAGATGAACCCCCGGCTTAACCATTTCGATTCCGACTAACATTGACTCCTTGGCAACTTCACACAGCCGATTTGCCATAATACTCGGCTTACCGACGTAGTACATGCGGCTATTGTCTCCATGATAGCCGTCTTTAATTACGGTTATATCAATGTTGATGATGTCGCCTTTCTTAAGCCGCTTATCACTTGGAATACCATGGCAAATAACGTGATTCACCGAAGTGCAAATTGATTTTGGGAACCCGCGATAGTTTAGCGGCGCGGGAATCGTACCTTGTTCATTAACCATGTAGTCATGGCAAATGGTGTTTAATTGTTCGGTGGTGACACCCGGCTTAACATGCTCTTCGATCATATCCAGCACCTCGCTGGCTAACCTGCCAGCAATGCGCATTTTTTCGATCTCGGAGCCGGTTTTAATAGAAACGGTCATGTTTACTAACGTCTAATATTTATTTGTGCTGTATTGTAGCAAACTTATCAAGCTTTACGGTTATTTGGCAACCTATATTGTATTCAATTAATAGTACAAGGTCCTACTCAGGAGCTCTAGCTAATGAACAGAGGGGGAAATCATTCGTAATTCTGTGCTTACACAGGTAAGCTCTAGCCAATAAAAAAAACA
>CAWUWF010000179.1:0-3918 GCA_963925935.1 uncultured Arenicella sp.
CAGCGATTGGGATGACGTATTCGGCGTGTTGGTTCAGTATCCTGACACCTATGGCACCATCAGTCAGTTGTCGGCATTAAGCGACGCTGCGCATAGCGCTGGCGCCTTGATGATTATGGCCAGTGATTTATTGGCTCTTACACTGTTAAAGTCGCCAGGCGAATTAGGCGCCGATATTGTTGTAGGAAATTCGCAACGATTTGGAGTGCCGATGGGCTTTGGCGGCCCACATGCCGGATTTTTCGCGGTTAAAGATAAGTACAAACGGTCGATGCCCGGTCGATTGGTGGGTCAATCGGTGGATGTTACTGGCAAGCCCGCTTATCGCCTCGCCTTGCAAACGCGCGAACAGCATATACGTCGGGAGAAAGCGACCTCTAACATTTGTACAGCGCAAGCCTTGTTAGCCATAATGGCTACTCTGTATGCCTGTTACCACGGGCCACAGCGCTTACGTGCAATGGCGTCTCGGGTTTCGGCATTCGCTAACACCTTAGCCGCCAGCTGCCGCGACCATGGATTGCAATGCAACACTACTCTATTTGACACCGTCACCATTGAGACAAGTGATGCCAAGCAACTGTGTGAAAATGCGGTGGCCAAAGGCATTAATCTAAACTTGCGCAGCGACTCAAGCCTGTCTATTGCCTTTGACGAAACCTCTACAGCGCAAGATCTAGAGATCATTTTAAGCTGCTTGAATATTGACTCAAGCAGCGCCAGCGCAGCACTGGCGAAAACCATGTCAGCGGCTGACGTACTCGACCCAAGCTTGCTACGAGAAGATGAGTACATGACCCAAGCCGTTTTTCACGACTACTATAGTGAAACCGAGATGATGCGTTATTTACGCAGACTGGCCGAAAAAGACATTGCCCTTGATCGAGCGATGATTCCGCTTGGCTCGTGTACCATGAAATTAAATTCTGCTGCTGAAATGACGCCTGTCACTTGGCCAGAGTTTTCTCTCATTCACCCATTTGCACCACAAGACCAGACCCAAGGCTACCAAATAATGATCGCTCAATTAGAGCAGATGTTATGCGCCTGCACTGGTTACGATGCGATGTCACTGCAACCCAACGCAGGCTCTCAGGGAGAGTATGCTGGCTTGCTAGCAATTAAGGCCTACCATAAGGCAAATAATGATGCGCAACGAGACATTTGCCTAATTCCCAGCTCTGCGCATGGCACCAATCCGGCCAGTGCACAAATGGCAAACCTGCAGGTTGTGGTGGTTAAGTGCGATGAACGAGGCAATGTCGATGTCGAAGATTTAACCGCGAAAATCGCTGAGTACCCCAACCGAATTGCCGCAATAATGATTACCTACCCATCAACCCACGGCGTGTTTGAAGAACAAGTAACCTTAGTTTGCGATCTTGTGCATGCAGCAGGTGGGCAAGTTTATATTGATGGTGCAAACCTCAACGCCTTAGTCGGCGTGGCTCAGCCAGGTAAATTTGGTGGCGATGTATCGCATCTAAATTTACATAAAACGTTCTGCATTCCGCACGGCGGCGGCGGCCCAGGGGTTGGACCGATCGGCGTTGGTAAACACCTAGCGCCTTATCTTCCTAAAGATCAACATGATGACTCAAGAACCGGCGATTTGATTAGTTCGGCGCCGTTTGGCAGCGCCAGCATTTTACCAATTTCGTGGATGTACGTACGCATGATGGGCGCCAGTGGTTTACGCAGGGCAACCCAAACCGCAATCTTAAGCGCCAACTATATCGCTCACCGCCTAAAAGACTATTACCCAATTTTATTTACTGGCAATCAAAGCCTAGTGGCGCACGAATGCATTTTAGACACGCGACCGATGAAAGATCATGGGGTTAGCGTAGACGACATTGCCAAGCGCCTAATCGACTATGGCTTTCATGCGCCAACCATGAGTTTTCCGGTTCCGGGCACCTTGATGATCGAGCCAACTGAAAGTGAATCACTGGTCGAGATAGAACGTTTTTGCCGAGCAATGATTGGTATCTATGAAGAATATCAAAGCGTTAAGAACGGCGACATGCCTCTAGAAGACAGCATGCTTAGCAATGCGCCACATACTCTGGAATTTATTATCGAAGACAGGCCTGAGCTTGCGTATAGCCGCCGACAAGCGTGTCAACCGGACCCAGAAGCAGATTACAGTGTGAAGTACTGGCCACCGGTAGGACGAATCGACAATGTCTACGGGGATAAAAACTTGATTTGTAGCTGTCCCTCAATGAGTGAGTACGAATAGCAAAACGACTTAGGTCATTGTCGCAAGGCTGCGCGTGGCAATGGCCTAACATTTGAGCAATCAATTAAGCCATCAATTGACTGAGGCTCCTTAGCTTATTGGTTTATCAAAACCAGCCGCTAGAGCGATCTAAGCTTTTTTTGCACGACAGCAATTGGGTGGAATATTGCTTAGAACGCCGATCGACTCGTTTAGCGACCGTTATCAGCCACGCTTTTGCTTTATAGGTACCACGCGAGTAGCCGCCTTGGCCTTCGTGGTAATTGAGGTATTGCGCATAGGCATCCCACTTAGACACTTTATTGCGAGTATGTGTTTTGTGCATATACCACTGAATGAAATCATAGGCGTTGGCAAAATTGTCTCGGTCGCTGAACATCGAACCGGCTTCTTTTTGATAGTCGGCCCAAGTGGATTCTAAGGCCTGAGAATACCCATACGCATTGCTCGCTCGCCCGGTTGGTATAAACCCCAAAAAATACTGCATCGAAGGTCTGGCTTTTCGTTTAAAAGAGGATTCTTGGTACATGATTGCCATTGGCAAATGAATCGGGCCGCCCCACTTTGCGGCGCTTTTTTTAGCCGCTTTATACCAATGCGGTTTGTCCTCAAATATATGGCATAAATTATTCGGGCTGGCTGGCGGAGCACTAGCACATGAGGTCAATGCGGCAGCCAGCATGCCGGATAGAACAAAACCCAATATCAATTTTCGCTTATTAATAAGCCAACTCAACGAAAACATTTTTTCACCTCCGCTAGGTGACGCCGGCTAACTTGAAAAAGCGCCTCACAATTTTTGATTTGCACAAACGGCTTACTGTCTTCATCGCGAGACAGCTTGGCCAAATAAGATCGATTGAGTAAGGCATTTCTATGACAACGAACGAACGAACGACTAAATTTTGACGCTAATTCTTTTAGGGTGAAATCAATCAAAACTTCCCCTCGGTCCGCCAGCAAAGCAAACACATGCTTATCAACTGATCGAAAGTACGCTATTTTTTCTATATCCACATTTTCAACCACTAGGTCAACGCCGATTGCCAAAGTGCTTCCAGACTCTGTCTGCGCTTGCACTTGGTTTAACTGCATTCGATTGATCTGCGAGGCTCGCTGAATAACCTCAGCCAAATCTTCTCGTGTCACTGGTTTAAGCAAATACGCGCTGGCGTTAGCTTTAAAAGCTTGAACTGCATACTCATCATACGCAGTACAAAATACAATTGACGGTGGACGTTCAACTGTTTGCATAATTTCATTGGCAGCAGCCAAACCATTTTTTGCAGGCATGTTGATATCAATAAACAACATATCAACGGCATATCGTTCGAGCAGCGCAATCGCCTGGTTTCCGTCCGACCCTTCGCCGAGAACCTCTACGTTCAAGTCAGCCAGCATCCTTTTCAGGCGATTTCTGGCCATCGGCTCATCATCAACCACCAGTGCATTAATTCTCACGAATACTCGCTTACATCATTCAGATTTTGCTTAGGAAATCGCATTAGCACACTGTATTTATCTTCAGTTTGACGAACTCGAAACTTCTGCTTGTCATCATACAGATTAAACAAGCGCTCACGAATATTATCCACCGCAATGCCATTACCTTCTCGGCCAGGCCCTGGCAATAAGTCATTTTGCACATTGTTTGAGGTAGTAGATTGATGTCC
>CAWUWF010000180.1:0-16149 GCA_963925935.1 uncultured Arenicella sp.
GAAGAGCTAAGGTGGCTATGATACCTTCACATCGCCTTACCATAGGGGTAAAAAATGCCATATTCATGGACGTGAAAATCGTCCAAACAATATAGCTAACATAAGTGTTAATATTCGGCATGCCAATCGTCTTTAAGGCGGTTATTGCACGAAATCACATCAAACTCGGAGTATCTTTTATTATGGTGTCATACAAAGCCATGAGACTGGTTGCCAAGTCAGCAAGTAAGGTGCTGGCGCTTGGTGCCTTTCTAACAACTTCATTTATGAGTTCTTTAGCTCAAGCGGAATATCGTTTGAACTTTCAAGATCCGGTTACGGAAGTTGCTCGAGATATTTTCGGGTTACACATGTTGATTTTCTGGGTCTGTGTAATAATTTTTGTTGCCGTATTCAGCGTGATGTTTTATTCAATTTTCAAACACCGCAAAAGCAAAAACTATACGCCAGCAACGTTCAGCCATAGTACTAAGGTCGAAATTGTTTGGACGGTGATACCTTTCTTTATCTTGGTCGCAATGGCTATTCCTGCTACCAAAGTGCTGATTAAAATGGAGGACACGACTAAGTCTGACCTAACCATTAAAATCACAGGCTATCAGTGGAAATGGGGTTACGAATACCTCGACAGCGGGATTAACTTTTTCAGCACTTTGGCTACTCCGCGCGAACAGATCGATCAATTCGCTGATTACGCTGAGCCACAAGGTGAAAACTACCTACTTGAAGTTGATAATATGGTGGTAGTTCCATCGGGCCGTAAAGTTCGTGCGTTGATTACCGCCAACGACGTGATCCATGCCTGGTGGATTCCGGCTTTCGGCACTAAGAAAGACGCAATTCCTGGATATATCAATGAACTTTGGTTCAGAGTTGATGAAGGTAAAGAAGGCATTTACCGCGGCCAATGTGCAGAACTATGTGGTAAAGACCACGCGTTTATGCCGATTGTTGTGAAGGTAGTTACCGGCGCTGAGTTTGATGGTTGGATTGCTTCGGGCGGCACTAGCTTTGAAAGCAGCGCCATTGCCGAGGACGTTGATACGCCAAGCCGTGTTCTCGAAGCGATAGTGCCAGCGGTCGAAGCAGCGCCGCCAGTAGCCATCGCGGACACTATTTCTTCCGCCACCTGGACTAAAGAGCAGTTAATGACCAAAGGTGAAGAAGTTTCTTCACGTTGTGTTGCCTGCCACGGTACGCAAGGCAAAGGTATTCCTGGCGTATTTCCTGCGATTGCCGGTAGTGCGGTTGCATCAGGACCGATTGAAGACCATATAAGTATTATCATGTTCGGTAAAGCCGGCACCGCAATGGTGGCATTTGCCAATCAATTAGACGACGAAGAGTTAGCAGCGGTTATCACTTATCAGCGCAATTCGTTTGGCAATGATTCGGGTGATGTTGTTTTACCATCAGATATAAAAGCTAAGCGTCAATAGTTGCCGCTAGCTTTTTGATAACGAAAGAAATTAGATTTTAGAGTAGGAGAATCTCCATGTCCCACGACGCAGTCGCTAACGGCGCCCATGACGACCATCATGATCACAAACCAGTTGGTTTTTTTAATCGTTGGTTTAAATCAACTAACCATAAAGATATTGGTACCCTGTATTTAATATTTTCACTGACGATGTTATTTGTCGGTGGCGCCATGGCAATGGTTATTCGCCTTGAGTTATGGCAGCCAGGCCTACAGTTTATAGACCCACATTTCTTTAACCAAATGACCACAATGCATGCGTTGATCATGGTGTTTGGTGCGGTTATGCCCGGCTTCGTTGGATTCGCTAACTGGATGATCCCGTTGATGATCGGTGCGCCAGATATGGCATTGCCGCGAATGAATAACTGGAGTTTCTGGATTCTGCCATTTGCATTTTCTATTCTACTATTGAGCTTTTTCGTCCCAGGCGGAGCACCGGCAGCAGGTTGGACACTCTATGCGCCGCTAACCATCCAAGGTGGTATGAGCGTCGACATGGGCATTGTAGCCATTCACATGATGGGTATTTCGTCGATTATGGGTGCCATCAACGTGATTGTAACTGTGTTGAATATGCGGGCTCCAGGCATGACCCTGATGAAAATGCCAATGTTCGTATGGACTTGGTTGATTACTGCCTTTTTACTGATCGCGGTAATGCCAGTATTTGCAGGCGCGGTAACCATGCTGTTGACTGACCGTCATTTTGACACGGCTTTCTTTAATCCTGCAGGCGGCGGCGACCCAGTATTGTATCAACACATTTTCTGGTTTTTCGGTCATCCAGAAGTTTATATTATGATTTTGCCAGCATTTGGCATCATCTCGCACATCATTCCAACGTTCGCGCGTAAACCATTGTTTGGTTATAGCTCGATGGTTTTTGCTACTGCTGCGATTGCCTTTCTGTCGTTTATCGTTTGGGCGCATCACATGTTTACGGTTGGCATGCCACTACAAGGCGAACTGTTCTTTATGTACGCAACCATGTTGATTTCAGTGCCGACAGGTGTAAAAGTATTCAACTGGGTAACCACCATGTGGCGTGGTTCGATGAGTTTTGAAACGCCAATGTTGTACGCAATTGGCGTTGTATTCTTATTCACCCTTGGTGGTCTGTCAGGTTTGATGTTGGCGATTACCCCTGCTGACTTCCAATACCACGACACTTACTTCGTGGTTGCTCACTTCCATTACGTTCTGTTTTCTGGTGCGGTAATGGCAATGATGGGCGGAGCCTTCTTCTGGCTACCTAAGTGGACCGGCCACATGTACAACGAGACCTTAGGCAAGATTCATTTCTGGCTAACCGCTATCTTCTTTAACATAACGTTCTTCCCACAACACTTTTTGGGTCTTGCTGGTATGCCACGTCGTTACGCAGATTATCCGTTGCAGTTCACTGAGTTCAACCAAGTCTCTTCGTTTGGTGCGTTTGGACTAGGTTTGTCACAACTACTATTCGTTTATATTATCGTATCGACTGTTCGCGGCGGTAAAAAAGCAACCAGCGAAGTTTGGGATAATCCTGAAGGTTTAGAGTGGACAGTGGCAAGCCCTGCGCCATTTCATACTTTTGATGAACCACCAACAATTAAATAGATCCTTCAGCGGGCGTATTTTTGCCTTATTTGAGACGAAAATACGACCATCGAAGCACTATTTAAAGAGCTAGTATAATGAACAACGAAAACGAAGTAAGTAGTGACAAGAAGAAGAGCAATGCTAGGCTGGCGTTTTTTATTGCGCTGATCCCTGTCGCCCTTTTTATTGCTTCGTTTTTCATTCAACGATAAGTAAGTAACCAAAGGCTTTAGTAGTCATGTCAAAGCTAGTTGTTAAGTTGATTGTGGTCACGGTGATCATGTTTGGATTTGGTTATGCGCTGGTACCCTTGTATGACGCTTTTTGCCGAGTTACGGGTTTTGGTGGTAAAACTGATATTATTGAAGAGGTCGCGGCCAACAATGCGGTATTGGTTGATCGCGATGTCGCAGTGACATTTACTACCCATAGTCATAGTTCACTACCTTGGGAATTTAAGCCCATAACCAAGGGCCTAGACGTCAAGGTGGGTGAAGTGCAAGATGCCTACTTTTATGTAAAAAATTATTCGGACAGACCGATCACCGGAATGGCGACATTTAATGTTACGCCACCCCGAGCGGGCTTCCACTTCAAAAAGACAGAGTGCTTTTGCTTTACCAAACAGGTATTACAACCTGGCGAAGAGAAAGAAATGCAGGTCAGGTTTTTACTGGATTCCGAAATGCCGGAAGACGTGCTTGAGCTGACATTGTCCTACACTTTTTTTGATAATGACAAACACGCAGGGCAATAGCGCTGCTAGTAAAGATTCAGTTAATAGAAATTTAGATACGGGTTACACAAGAGGAAGCCATTATGTCTGCACATTCACCAGAACATTATAAAGACCATTATTTCGTGCCAGAGGGTAGCGCTTACCCATTTTTGTGTTCGATTGCTCTATTTTGTATTGCGATGGGCGGTGCGAGCTACCTAAATGGTTATGGCTTTGGCCCTAAGCTAATGTCCGCCGGCGGATTGGTAATGGCTACTTTGCTGTTTATTTGGTTTCGCAAGGTCATTAGCGAGAGCCCCGACTACAACATGGTCGTAGACAAATCATTTCGTTTAGGTATGTTGTGGTTCATCTTTTCGGAAGTCATGTTCTTTGCTGCCTTTTTTGGCGCTCTGTATTATATCCGCAACCTAGCAGTGCCGTGGTTAGCAGAGACAGATTTGCTATGGCCTGGTTTTGAAGCCTCGTGGCCGTCGTCAGGTCCAGTTGGTGCTGAAGTTTTAGCGAGCGGCGTACCTTCTGCAAATGAAATAGCTGAAGGCACTAAGTACGGATTGGTTGATCCTATGCATTTGCCTCTGTACAACACCTTGTTGCTGCTAACGTCGAGTATTACGCTTACTATTTCGCACCATGCTTTACGCGTAAATAACCGTCTGCAGACAATCATATGGTTGGCGATAACGGTTGCTCTAGGTGTGTGGTTTCTGGTGTTGCAAGGTCAAGAATATATAGAAGCTTACCAACACCTTGGCTTGACCCTAGGCACCGGTGTTTACGGATCCACCTTTTTCTTACTCACAGGCTTTCATGGTTTTCATGTAACCCTAGGTGCGTTTATTTTATTCATTGTGTTGCTACGTACGATGAAAGGCCACTTTACCCCGGAGCGTCACTTCGTGTTTGAAGCAGGTGCTTGGTATTGGCACTTTGTAGATGTTGTATGGGTAGGATTGTTTATCTTTGTTTATCTTTTATAAAACTCGATAAACTGAAAAAATATAAAAAAGGCATCCGAGGATGCCTTTTTTAGTATCGCAGGGCACTATTAATAGACACCAGGCCTGAATGTCTAGTTAGGGATTGTTAGCGGAAGCCTAAACAGTAGATGACTGTTTCACGCTGATTAATTCTTTGCTTGATAGAAAAACTAAGGGTTTTCGTTTTTAGAGTCGATATCAATTCTCTGTTGCTGTTGATCATTAAATCTTTCAGGATTAATAGAAATACTGGGTTTAATCCACCCCATTTGTACCGCTAGAACAATAAAACCAAAAAGAGCTGCCGAAATTGCAATTCGCCAGGTCAGCGCTTTTACCACTTTATCGCCTTTATCGCGTTCATCTGGGGTTTTGACTAGATGGTATAAACCCACACCAAGGCTGACAACCATGGCGAGCAGCATAAATACGATGACAACTTTAATCATAACGAAATTCCGTAAAAGGTAGAGAAGGAAAAGAGATCCAACAAATTAGTAATCGAAGGCTTTGTCGAACCAATCAGCTAAGCGAAACCGATTCTATCCTACTGTAAGGTTTATAATGTAATGACTAGATTAAAAAAACCAATTTTAATGTTATTGGGCCTAGCCGCTTGTTTAATTATGATCGGTTTAGGTAACTGGCAGTTGTCTCGGGCAGATCATAAACAAGCCATCTTAGATCGAGTTCAAGAGCGCTCTGCAATTGATCCCGTTAGTCTTGCATCAATACTAACTCAGTTCAGCCCTCGCGGTTCTGACCAAAGCACTGGCAGTTCGGAGCAATTTATTGAACGCGCGATAAATCTCAAGGCGCTAACCTTCAAGCAGGTATTTGCTGACGGTCAATATGCGGCTCAAAAATCCGTCTTTATCGACAATAAAGTGGTGGCATCAAGGGTGGGGTATAATCTATTAACTCCTTTTAAGATCGAAGGCAGCGAATGGTGGATATTGGTTGATAGGGGTTGGCTATCGGTTGGCGAGTCGCGAGCAAGCCTTCCTCAGTTTGCGACGGACAGCGCTATGCTACGCCTCACTGGGCGGCTTAATATGCCACCCGCGCAACCACCACTATGGCGCGACCGCTACCCTATTTCTAAAGGGGCTGTCTGGCAATATATGCCGATTAGTGATTATGCACAGCAAATGAAGCTCAATTTACTACCGTTAGTGTTAGAATTAGCGCCCACCCAAAGCAGTGAAATAGACCAAAATTTGTTACGTCAATGGTCTGCCATTGATGACCAATGGGTGGCCAAACATCAAGGTTATGCATTTCAGTGGTTCGCCATGGCTTTGGCATTTTTTATCGCCTGTAGTGTACTGGCTTATCGGTCGTTTAAACCAGATTAGTAAAGAACATCTGTATTCGGAATATCCTTTTATGAGTAACAATTCAAAACAAAGTAAGCAGACTCAAGGGTCTGCGCAAGAAAGCCCTGAGCAATTAGCCAAAGTGCAATTTTGGAACCGCTTTCAATTAATCCTTATTTTGGTAGTGTTTGCGGCACCCATCGCTGGCGCCTTTTTGTATAAGCCGTCCAGTTTTAATAATTATGGCGATTTGTACACGCCTGCGCGACAGGTTGATAATTTGTTTATGCAGGGTGTTGATGGCACCGTACAAATGGACTCTCTTCGCCGCCAATGGGTATTCTTAATTGCAGCAGATTCACAATGCAATGCAGCTTGTGAAAGCAATATTCTTAAAATGCGTCAATTACGGTTTATGCAGAATAATGATATGACGCGTATTCGTACGCTATTTTTGCACACCGGACTGTCTAGCGAAATAGCCGCAGATTTAGCTGCTAAATATAGCCCTATAGAGGCCTTTAGTGCCACTACTGAGGATTATCACCAATGGAGTAAAGTTTTGCAGCTGCCTGATGCGCCCGCCGAAGCTCAACTCGATAGGTTCTATATAATTGACCCAACTGGTAACTTGATGATGAGCTACCCAGCCAGCGCTGACCCTAATGTCATGAAGAAAGACATTAAACGTTTGTTGAAAGCTTCACAAATTGGCTAATACCCATGACTGACCAGAATATAAAGGCCACAGCAACCAAAGAGACAGAGTCCCGGTTGAGCACTGCTGAGAGCGCCGATACCTTGAGCGCTGCGTTTCGTCAATATTACGACCTAACCAAACCGCGGGTAGTAATGTTGATTGTATTCACTGCCATAGTAGGAATGCTATTAGCGGTGCCTGGCATGCCAAATTTGTTGACGGTGTTGGCGGCTAGCATAGGCATTGGTCTTGCTGCTTCTTCAGGCGCTGCAATGAACCAAATTATCGACATGCGCGCAGATGCGATCATGGCTCGAACCCAAAGTCGACCGCTTGCAACCGGCAGCATGAATGTCTGGCAGGCAATTGTTTTTGCGGCCTTACTTTGCCTTTTAGGAATGCTGGTGTTGGTGTACTGGGTTAATACATTGACCGCGGTACTGACCTTTATTTCGATGGTGGGCTATGGTGTTATTTACACTGTTTTTCTAAAACCGGCGACGCCTCAAAACATTGTAATCGGAGGGGCCGCGGGCGCAGCACCACCGTTACTCGGTTGGGTTGCGATGACCAATGTGGTTAGCCCCGAGGCGTGTTTGCTGTTCTTAATTATATTCGCTTGGACCCCGCCTCATTTTTGGGCGCTTGCCTTGTACCGTCGTGAAGAATACGCAGCTGCCGGCGTGCCAATGCTGCCAGTAACGCATGGAGAAGAATTTACTCGCCTACAAATACTGCTATACACCTATATATTGATAGCCGTAACGCTACTGCCGTTCACTATTCATATGTTCGGCGGAATTTATTTGCTCGGTGCCGTCTATCTAAACGCGCGGTTTATGATGTACGTATTACAGCTGTATCGTAAATATAGCGATGCCTTGTCGCAGCGGACATTCTATTATTCGATTAAATACCTGATGTATTTGTTTGCTTTGATGCTAATTGACCACTATCTGTGGGACCGGGTCGTTTTGCTGTGGCTCACTTAGCTAGAGGGCGCTTACTTAGCCAAAGGCAGCTCTTTTAGCCTTGCTTGGCTTCCACTTAAAATGGCTTGCGGTAGTTCGCTACCCCGTAAACAGTTTGCGCGACAGTCGTCGAATCCACTGACCTAGGGCGCGAACAGCCATGCCTGGTCTTCCTGCTATATCTTTGGCATCAATATCGTTTTCATTAAGTAGCTTTGGAGCTACTCGTGTTTTTATCTTAGTGATAGCTGATTTATCAACCTGGCAGAATTTATTGAATAGCCATTGATTGGGCAAGTTCCAAGATTGTCCTCTACAAAAGCACGCGACTAAGTCTACTAGTATCGGTTCGCCGTCTTTGTTTACTAAGGTATTGGTTGGGTTTCGCAGGTCGTTATGCGCAACACCGGCGGCGTGAAGTTCTGCTATTGCAGCAGCCAGCTTGTCAAAAAAAACGGGCCAATTGGGCGTGTTATTAATCAAACGCGTAATTTGCTCGGACTCATGGTAGCTCATGAGAAATGATCGTGAATCGGGTTTGGCGAGTAAATTTGGTACGCATGAGATATTTGCCAATTTATTTAATGCCTTGCATTCACGCCAATTTAGTATCGGCCCGATTAGTAAGGCAAACCATTTGTCGCCGCCGTTCTGATCTTTCAGTACCGCCCGATCCCCTTCTATGTCTATTAACATCACGTCAGGTCGCGAGCCACCACCATCTCTGAATGACTGCACGGAATGCGCTCTTAATTCTTCCAGTGAGTAGCTTGACCAGTCGGTTGACATCGAGTTTGATATAAATGTGGGTAATAAGATTAGGTATTGAATCGGCTGATATTATTTATCTACCGCGCTAAGGGCTTTATATTAACGGGTTTATGGTAACATCTCGCTCCTGAATTATTCACTATTTTACCGATAAGCTTCACACAATTATGCTTGATTTAGACCTTTCTCCTACCACCGCATTAACCCCACTTGACGGCCGTTACGGCAGTAAAGTTAAAGCCTTGCGTCCAATTTTCAGTGAATTCGGACTAATTAAATATCGTTCATTAGTAGAGATTCGATGGTTGCAGGGGCTGGCCCAAGAGCAAAATATCGCTGAAGTGCCCGAATTTTCAGCACAGACCAATTCCTCTCTGGATGAGATTATTGAGAAGTTTTCAGTGGCTGATGCGCAAGCAGTAAAAGACATTGAGGCAACCACCAACCACGATGTAAAAGCGGTGGAGTACTTTCTTAAAGATCGATCAGCGTCTATCCCTGAAGTAGCAGCAGTTAGCGAGTTTTTTCATTTTGCCTGTACCTCAGAAGACATCAATAACTTGTCCTATGCATTAATGCTAAACGATGCTCGTAAGCAGGTTGTTTTGCCTACCTTTGAAGAAGTAGTTGCGGCGATAAACTCATTAGCTAACGACCATGCCAGTCTTGCTATGTTGGCTCGAACTCACGGGCAACCCGCATCGCCAACCACTTTGGGCAAGGAGATGCGAAATGTTGTAGCACGCTTGGAGCGCCAGATTGAACAGATCAAACAGGTTTCTATTCTCGGTAAAATTAATGGTGCGACCGGCAACTACAATGCCCACGTAGTGGCCTATCCAGAAGTCGATTGGCCGCTATTCTCCAAAAGTTTTGTTGAGTCCTTAGGCTTGAGTTGGAACCCGCTTACTACTCAGATTGAGCCACACGATTATATGGCTGAGTTGTTTCATGCAATGACTCGATTCAATACTATCTTGTTAGATTTTAACCGTGATATGTGGAGCTATATTTCGATAGGCTATTTCAAACAAAGAGTCATTGCCGGTGAAGTGGGTTCGTCAACCATGCCGCATAAGGTTAATCCCATTGATTTTGAAAACTCTGAAGGCAACCTCGGGCTAGCGAACGCTATATTTGACCATCTGGCGCTAAAATTGCCAATCAGTCGCTGGCAACGCGATCTTACCGACTCCACCGTTTTACGTAATATTGGTGTTGGTTTTGGTTACACGGTACTGGCCTGTTCAGCAGCTCTGAAAGGCATTAGTAAACTAGCGGTTAATGAAGCTGCCTTAGCCAAAGACCTCGACAATAACTGGGCGGTGCTTGGTGAGGCGATCCAAACGGTGATGCGTCGCTATGATATACCTGAGCCTTACGAAAAGCTTAAGGCTCTAACGCGCGGCAAAGACGGTATTGATCAACAAACGTTAGAAGTCTTTATCGAAGCCTTAGAAGTGCCCGATCATGTTAAAGCCGAGATGAAAAAACTAACCCCAGCAAACTATATTGGTCTTGCTGCAGATCTTGCGAAGGAGTAATTAGTTTTGAGCGAAGTAGTCAGGCTTTCAAAGCTTATGTCCCAGCGTGGTATGTGTTCGCGCCGCGAAGCAGACAAGATGATTGAACAAGGCTTAGTAAGGGTTGACGGTGAAATCGTCAACACCTTAGGTATTAAATTTCCTGACAGTGTTGATATTCAGTTGACCCAGCGCGCCGCGGCAATGCAGAGCGAGTTGGTTACCATCATGATCAACAAGCCAGTCGGTTATGTGTCTGCTCAAGCTGAAGACGGCTATGTGCCAGCAGTACGTCTAGTTAATAGAGAGAATCACTCAGAGACAGATCAAACTGGACAGAAGATAACGGGAAGTCATTTCGCCGGTTTGGCGCCTGCAGGTCGCTTAGATATTGATTCACAAGGCCTATTGGTACTTACTCAAGATGGGCGAATTGCCAAACAGTTAATTGGTGAAAATAGCGATATCGAGAAGGAATACCTAGTAAGAGTGGAGGGCGATATTAGTGATGATCAGATTGAGCGCTTATCATTTGGCCTAGAGCTTGATGGTAAGCCCTTGAAGCGTGCGAAGGTTAGACAGCTCAACCCTGAGCAACTACAGATAATTTTAATGGAAGGTAAAAAGCGTCAAATCAGGCGGATGTGCGAAGCAGTTGGATTGCATGTTACCGGGTTGAAACGGGTAAGGGTTGGCGAGCTTCGACTCGGGAAATTGGAAGAAGGCAAGTGGCGGTTCGTAAAATCTGAAGAATTTCGTCATCGCTCTGACAAGCAAGCTTCCTCGACTAAAACAGTTCGTGAAGCTAAGTATTCTAGTAGTGAAAAAGAGACTAGCCCTAAACCAGCGAGCATCCCCTCAGATGGTAAGAGCTTATACGGTAGAGGTAAAGCTCGCCCTAAGCGCAGGGACTGAGTTCAAGCAGTCATCCCCATGAGCTTGCATCCTTACCTCAACACCACTGGCCCTATCGCTCTGGCGCATCGTGGTGGGGCAGAGGAATGGCCAGAAAACACCTTTGAAGCATTCGCTGGGTCCTATGACTTAGGTTTGCGTTATATCGAAACGGATGTTCATCTCACCTCAGATGGGGTGATTGTTGCCTTCCATGACCTTGATCTCCATCGGATTGGAAATATTAAAGGGACAATAGCAGGCACCACTTGGCAACAGCTAAGCTCTATTCGGGTGAACGGGCAAGGCCGAATACCGAGCCTAGAAGAATTGCTGCGCCAGTTTCCAGACCTGAGACTCAATATCGACATGAAGTCGAACCAAGTAGTTGGCCCACTGGTTGATCTTATCCGAGAGTGCGATGCATTCGATAGAGTTTGCCTAGCGTCGTTTCATGACCACCGTATTGCGCGAGCCAGATTGCTGGCTGGCGACAAGCTTTGTGTATCTGCTGGGCGAATTTCGGTCGCTAAACACCTGCTTCGAAGTTATGGTGTGTTGCCCAGATCAAAGCCTTTATCGCAGGCGTCTAATCCTACCGTGCATGTTAGAGGCTATGAAATATTACAGGTGCCGCTAAAGCGTTACGGGACTAAAGTATTTAGTAAGAAGTTTCTTGATCAGGCTTTGCTAGAGAATAAATTAGTCCACGTGTGGACAATCAACGATGCTGCTACGATGCACGAACTACTTGATATGGGGGTTGCAGGTATTATCTCGGACCGACCGACACTGCTTAAGCAGGTGTTTATAGAAAGAGGTATTTGGCAATTTTAGCTACATGTTGTTTATAGAACCTGTATAAATGTGTATGGAAAGACAAGCAAAGGAGGCAGACTTATGAAGTTTAACGTGGGTGATATCGTTTATTCGGTAGTGCTGGGCATATTGCTAGGCGTTGCCGGTGTGCATCTAAGCGGGTACGTGGCAGCAGTGGCAATCCCTAAAGACCTTTTAACGGTGTTTAGCCCAGAGATCTCAGTTTTTATTTTTAGCGTACTCACCCAATTTATCAGTTTTGGGTTATTGGCAATTATTGTTGGAATAATTTTAGGCCGGCGGTCCTCTCGATGGCTGTACACCAGTATTGTTTGTTACATTGCCTTTATACTGTATTTGTCCGTTGGCGTAGCATTGGTATACGATACTGAAATCTCAAATCCCTATTGGGGCGGCTTAAGCTACTGGTGGCTTGCAGCGTCATATTTGGTTTTGCCAATTTGTCTTTTTATGCCGACATTTTTAGTTCAGAAGAGGCGCTGAGGTGGCCGTTAATACGGTCTAAAGCTGCTTGTGGTTTAGTGCCGGTCTTCTGGGGGTCTTGCTGGTCGAAGTTTGTGCAGTGCGTCTATGCGCCCCGAGTCCCGTCATGCCGATAACTCCGTTACGGACTTGCGAAGTATTTATTACATTAACTTCGCTAAGCAAGATCTTTCGACTGCGCTCAGGATGACGGTTTTTTGAGTTTGTTCCGGCTCTTCCTGCTGTCCGCGAATTTAGTGCATTCATGCACGTCATCCTCGAGCGCCATCGCAGTACCCTCCATACACGGCATCCTTGGTGCCCTCCATGCACGGCCCTCCATACACGTCATCCTCAAGCGCTATCGCAGCACCCTCCATGCACGTCATCCTCGAGCGCAGCGAAGGATCTAGCTTTTTCCGGAATCTTGCTGGGATGCAATTAGTGTAATAGATCCTTCGGCTGCGCTCAGAATGACGGATTTGTGGTTTGGTTTTCGTTCTAGAGCCGGGCTGCCTCAGGGAGGTCAATACCCGCTAGCGCAGTGTGGGTTGAATAAAAAGCCCTTCAGCTCGGGCGGCCTAGACCGCCGGTTGCATCGCAATCTTTACGAATAAAGAGCCCTTCAGCTCGGGCGGTCTAGACCGCCGGTTGCATAGCAATCTTTACGAATAAAGAGTTTTAAAAAGATTGAAACCGTCTAAAGCTACCAATCACCACTCCCCAAATGACCAGATCGGATTCCTGTCCAAGTTCAATCTCGGGATAGTCTGAGTTTTCTGGCAATAATTTTATTAAGCCGCCTCTATGAAAAAGCCTTTTAACTGTTAGCTGGCCATCGATGGCTGCAATCACAATCTTGTTGTGGGCTGCTTTCAGCGAGCGATCTACCACTAAAATATCATTTGGTAGTATCCCAATATCTTTCATTGATTCGCCTTCTACCCGCAACATAAAAGTTGAATCAGGGCGTTCGACCATATAGTCATTGAGGTCTAGGGTGTCTTCGATATGATCTTCGGCTGGGGAAGGAAAGCCCGCTGCGACGGATGAGCTAAATAAGGGTATTTCGAGTTTCACAATATTGTCGGCAGACGTCGGTGCTATGTAGTTAGCAATGGGGTCGCCAACATCGGGATACACGCTCAGATAATGTTTTATCTGCGGAATGCTGCCCTCGGGCACTCTAATTGCGACAGTAGGCTCATTGTAGCGCCCGCTACCCTTGGGGCGACCGGCACCTTGTCGGGCGCCGCCATGGCCTGAGTTGTATATCTTGCTACTGGGTTTGATTGACATATTGCTATCCGGCTAGGTAATTCATATGAATAGTGTACGACTATCAAAAACCTAAGTCTAGTGTATCTTGAGTTGAGAACTCTGCTAGTCAGTCAGCTTGGTAAACAGCTTTGCCGTTTATATAGGTAGCGACGATCTTTGTGTTCACAATTGATTCCTCTGGGATACTCATAATGTCCTGGTTTAGAATCACAAAGTCTGCTTTTTTACCAACTTCTAAGGACCCTAATAAGTCTTCCTGAAAAGCGGCATAGGCAGCACCTTTAGTAAAACCATAAAGTGCTTGCTCGCGACTTAATATTTGCTCAGGGTACCAGCCATCTGCTGGCCATGATTTAGCATCTTGGCGTGTAATTGCTGCGTAAAAACCGAGCAGTGGGTCTGGCCTTTCTACCGGAAAATCAGAACCCAGCGCTAAGGGAATACCCAATTTATTAAAGGTTTGCCAAGCATAGGCCCCTTTGATACGTTCAGCACCAACGCGCTCCTCTGCCCAGTACATGTCGCTAGTGGCATGGGTCGGCTGTACCGAAGCGATTAAACGTAGGTCCTTAAACCGTTGAAAGTCCGAGGCTTCAATTAGTTGCGAATGCTCAACGCGATGGCGGCCTGGGTTGTCTGCTTTAGAGGCTGCTGCTAGGGCATCGAGAGTTACCCGATTGCCTCTGTCCCCAATTGCGTGAATGTTTACTTGCAAGCCACAATCGGCAGCGCGCTTGGCGTATTTAGTGAGGGTTTTTGGCTCGGTTAATAGTAAGCCCATTTGCTTAGGACTATCGCTATAAGGTGTTAGCAGCGCCGCACCTCTTGAGCCAAGAGCGCCATCGCTATACAGCTTTACTGAGCGAGCGGTTAGCATCGCACTATTATCAATAATTGGGCCTTTCTCACACAATTGATCCAGCATTTCTCGACTGCCATCAGCCATCGCGTAAACGCGAACTTTCAGAGCTTGCTGTTGATTTAAGACATTGAGAATATCCCAAACTTGCTTGCTGGTGCCAGCGTCATGCATTGAAGTGATACCAACACTGGCGGTTTTTTGCATTGCCCGTTCTAGGGCAATACGAAGCTGTGCTTCGCTGGCAGCCGGTATTGCTTGTCTGATCAGCCGTTCTGCATTATCAATAAAGATACCAGTAGGTTGGCCTTTGCTATCGCGAACGATTTCGCCGCCGTCTACTTGCCACTTGCCAGATAGCTCTTTGGCTGCAAACGTCATTGCGGCGCTGTTAGCCCATCCTGCGTGGCCATCTACACGATCAATCCAGACTGGTCGCTCCGGAAAAGCCGTATCTAAGTCTTGGGCGCTCGGTAGTTCTTGAACGGGCCAATCGTTTTGGTCCCAGCCCCTACCTAATAGCCATTGTTGTTTCGGTAAGTCTTTGGCGAAGTCGGTTAAGCGTTGAACTATTTCCTTCTTATTCTTAGTGTCGACTAAATCTACTTGTAGTAGGCTTTGGCCAAGGTTGAGTAGGTGGCCATGTGCGTCAATAAAACCAGGGATGACACTAGCACCTTGCAGATTAATTTCTCTGTCGATGACAAATTGCTCTCGCAATTGGGTTGCTGACCCTACGCCAACGATGGTGTCGCCTTCGAAGGCAAAGGCACGCGCTTGTTTTTCAGTATCTGAGACGGTGTAAATAGGACCGCCACTCACTAAGGTCACTTTTGCGTATGCAGATGAGATGCCAACACTTACAAAGCCAGATACTGCTAGGCAAAAAAGCCGAAAGTGAAGGGATTTGATCTGGGGTAGATAACTAAGCTTAGACATATAATGGATTGACTCAAAGGCGAATGTGTTCATTAATCTGAACAGACACTATATCTTTAGGCGACCCAAGTAAGCAACATTTCCTTGCGTGTCTAACTAGCGAATATAGCCGCTCGCTTAGTGATGATGTACGGTTGGGCAGTTATCGTCTTCGCAAGGGTGCGTTTGACAGGCTCTATAATTTAAAAAATGAGAGTAGGCTAGAATTAAACCCCCGACTGAGGTCAGTATTTTCTCAAGTGTTGGACTAAGAATTTGGTGGCCTAAGAACGCCACTAAAACTAGTATCAGCATGCCCAATATGCCGCTAGCCGCAATACCAAAGTTGCGGTGTTTACGACAACCGATAAATAGAGCGATGGAGCTGGAGGGTAATACTAACCAAAGCATTAATTGGTGAAACATAATATCTTCAACAAAACTACTCAGAGTGAGGATCGGTAATATCGTGAGTGCAATCGGTGTTAGTAGGCAATGCACGATGCAAATGCCAGACAAAGCGATGCTTAGTCGGTCTAAAGATGTTGATTTGATGCTCATAGTAATAGCTAGCTGAGTGTTGCGCGTGTTCGCTGGATTCCCGAAGTTATGGGTGTTTCGAGGTCTTAGCGATTTGTCTAATATGTAATGTAATACTATAACATTAAACGCTGAAGTCTCACTATAAAAAAGCCCTCACATCTTTCGAGGTGAGGGCTTTTATCTGCTGTTTTCCGCGTTTACTTCTTTACAGGGTTTACGCTGCTAAACCGATCGCCGAGATTAGCCTAAACTTGCGTTAATCGCTGCGAGGGCGTCATCCCC
>CAWUWF010000181.1:0-8531 GCA_963925935.1 uncultured Arenicella sp.
ACAAACCAAATAAAAGCGATATTTGGTGTTATTTCAAAGGCTTTTCTGGTATAAATCGCACCCTAATTGCATATCAGTAGATAGTTAGGCCGCATTGTTAGCGACTAATGAGTCTGGTGGTTAGTACGAGTGAATAAATAAGTGATTTTTAGATCAGGTAAAGGTTAGAAAAATGTCCAGAGTATGTCAGGTAACCGGTAAGAGCACGACGTTTGGCAATAACGTGTCACACGCAAAAAATAGAACACGCCGCACATTCCTTCCAAATTTGCACTATCGCAAATTTTGGGTAGAAAGTGAAAACGCATGGGTACGCCTACGCGTTTCATCTAAAGGCATTCGTATCATCGACAAGAAAGGCATCGATGTAGTATTGAAAGACGTCCGCGCTGCTGGCGTTAAAGTATAAGTAGGGGATTATCATGAGAGAAAAAGTTAAGTTGGTATCGAGTGCGAAAACAGGTCACTACTACACCACTACTAAAAACAAGCGTACGATGACTGAAAAAATGGTTATGAAAAAGTACGATCCAGTAGTACGTAAGCACGTTGAATATAGAGAAGCTAAGATCAAGTAGAACAGCACTTTTTCTACTTTTAAAAAGCCAGCCTAGCGCTGGCTTTTTTTGTGCCTGGGCGCACGTCATTTACTGGGCGAAGTTGTTTAGTAGATACTTCGTTGCGCTCTGCAACTGCTTCATGCGTTGTTCTAATAAGGTGCGATCCATGCGCCGGTCAGAATGACGGGTTTATGGTTAGAAAGAACCCCGCCCGGAGCTAGGACGACCAAGCTCGCCGATGGCAAAGCCATCGGCGCATAAATGCTTAGGGAATGTATTTGAACGGCCAACGGTAGCACGAAGGCTGAGTCCTAAGGATGGAACGAGTAAATAGAACACATTTCAGGTGTCGCAGTTAATTGCACCAAGGGTTGATCATTTTTGTCATAAATTTCATCAATTGAATTCCATGCATGGTTTGCAACCTCATCGTCCTTGCAGTGTAATTCTCGATACTACGCAGGCAGGTTTAAAGTGAGCCTGGCGTAGCTTGGTCACTTTTTACGAGACTCAAATGCGGCTAGTTGTTCTGCCGTTGCCTTGGGTTGGTGATTGTCTTTCCATTGCGAGTAGGGCATGCCATAAACTATTTCGCGCGCTTGTTCATAGTCAAGCTCTTCACCTAGCTCAGCAGCACTGGCTGAGACCCATTTAGAGAGACAATTTCGGCAGAAGTTGGCCAAGATCATTAGGTCGATATTCTGTACGTCTTTATTATTATCTAGGTGCGCCAACAGTTTTCTAAATGCGGCGGCTTCAATTTCTGTTTGTTTATTCATGTTCTATGCCTTAAGTAAGGGGGTTAATAGAGATTGTTGTCTAAGCTGGCTGCGATCGTCATTCCGAGTTCTTTACAGCGTGCTTCAAATATTGGGTCGTATTCACCTTTGCATAGCGTAGTGCTTTGCACTTCACGCCATTTCAAACCACTGATAATCTTATGTACCGCTACGTCTGTGCCTGTTCCGTCAAGGCCGGCACGAATAACAAGGGCATAGGGCTTGGCTTCATTGCACTTTTCTTGCTCTAGGCAAGGATAATAAATGCGCTCGAAAAAGTCTTTCAATGCACCGCTCATATAACCGAAGTTTTCAGTGGTGTATAAAATTAGTGCATCGCTGCTTAGCACGTCTTGTGCATGGCATTGAAATGGAGAAACAAGCCTTGCTTCTACATTGTCAATATCCTCATTTTGAGCTCCAGCTAGAATAGCTTGAGTCATTGCCTGGGTATTGGGCGATGGGGCGTGGGCGATAATTAATAGTTTGCGGCTAGACATAATTGCAGTTTACGCCAAGCGAGCCACAGTTTGAAAGCTATTGAGGCTGATATAAGGCACTCCATAGTTCACCTAATTCAACTCTCCGGTAAATTCTATACAGCGAGGGCTACTAGCACGTCACGTTTTCGTTGGCCGCTATAGGATCTACGTCCGTGGATGGCCATTTTTTGTCAATCAGAGTGACGTCATCATCTAGCTACTGCAAGTCATAGGTATAGTCAGCACACACTTTAATCCCTCTGCTAGGATAGCCACGATTCAAGTAAAAATGCCTTGTTCAAAGCTTAGCTGGTTTGTGTCGGCCAAATATTGAATAAGACTTTTGATATTGGCCTAGCCTGGACTGCTAATCGTAGATTGGCAAAAATGTATTAAATGCTTTCTCGCAAAAAACGCCAGGGTCATTAAAACGTCGATTGGCATTCAGTTTATTGAGGTCGTTCATTTCAGACTCACTTAGAGAAAAGTCCAATATGTTTAAGTTCTCCAACAAGCGTTCGGGCTTTGACGTTTTTGGGATGATTGCGGTGCCGCGTTGAATACCCCAGCGTAAAACCACTTGAGCGGGTGTCTTGTTCAATCGCTGTGCGGCAGCTATTACAACGCTTTGTTGTAATACAGACTCTTTTTGATCCGCCATCTCTAATTCCAAGTAAGAGCGCGCGCCAAGTGGTGAAAAAGCAGTAACGGGTATGTGGTGAAGTTGGCAAAGGCGAATTAACTTTTCCTGGGTTAAATATGGGTGTGACTCAATCTGTAACATCGCAGGTTTAATATGGGCATAATTCAATAAGTCTTGGAGTAAACCGGTATTGTAATTGCAAATTCCAATTTGCCTTGTTTGGCCAGTCCCGATTAGTTTCTCCATTGCAAACCATGTATCACTAAGCGAAACAGCTTCAGTTTGGATACCCAGTTCAGGGTTATTCGTATCGAATAACCATTGGGCAGGATAACGTTGCTCGAAAGGGACAAAGGCAAGAGCAATAGGGAAGTGAATTAGATATAAGTCGAGGTAGTCCAACTGTAAGTCATTCAACGTTCTCTGAATGGCGGGGCCTACATTGTTGGGGGCGTGATAGGTATTCCATAGCTTAGAAGTAACCCAAAGTTCGTCGCGACTGCAGAGCCCATCTTTAATTGCACGTGCAATACCCTTGCCTACCTCTACTTCGTTGCCATAATCACTGGCACTATCCAGGTGGCGGTAACCCGTTTTTATTGCTTGGTAAACAACTTCAGCGCAGTTTTTCTTTGGGACTTTCCAAAGACCGAAGCCGATTTGTGGAATGGAGGACATTTGATTCATAATTACTCACTAAGGGACGAGTGTTAGTTTTGGGTTGCTACGCTGGCATCAACCCAACAATTCATATAGCAGACAAATGCCGCTTATAGGACGCATGTCTATTGTTACTGATTGATGTTTTTGATTCTAGATTCTTGCCGAAAAGCGTTTGAAACTGACCAATAGTTCGGGTCAATCGAGAATAACGTTTAGATTAAATTCCCACTCAATAATAAAGGCTCTCAGCTATTTCATTTGAATTTATAGTCATTTTGCTCCCAATGCGGAGAGCGAAGAAGCAATAACAAAAAGCTGATGATATGACTTTAGGCGCTAAGTTCCAAGCACTTTACAAGCAGGTTTATGCATTGCTGGCTCAACGCTTGGTTGATGCAGACTGGAAGCTCTTGGGATTTGTGCCAAGCGAAAGAGCTTTGGCGAATGAGTTAGACGTTAGTCAGGGGGACAGTCCGTAAAGTGTTGAATCCAATCGTCGACAAGAAGTTATTGGCAAGGCGGCAGGGAAAAGGCACCTTCGTCGCTGAGCATACTGAAAAATATTCCCTATTTCGCTCTTTCCGAATTTAGGACTCAAGCGGCGAGAGTTTGAATTGGCATGTCTAGCATGATCAGGGCTATCTTGGCCCAGAAAAAAATTGGTATGTTTCTTGCGGGTGTGGGGAGGGTTTGCTTGGATGACGATTGTCAGGTAGAATAAAATTCTTAGACGGATGATCGTTAACTACAGGAGTAGTCCATGAATAACAATGATTTGAGGTTGGCTACCTTTTTGCTGTTTGTTCTTGCTTTAGTTGTTGCCGCTTTACTTGCAAACGTTTTACTTTCTGATCCACACATTGCGATGAGCCAGGATGGATTCTTAGAAAAAATTATTGTCACGACACAAAAACGTGAACAAAGCGTTCAAGAAGCACTGATAGCAGTAAGTGTTGTGAATTCCGCTAAGTTGAATTATCCCCGCAGATTCGTTTAGAAGGGCTACAACAACGAATACCAACGGTTTCGTTTCTAAAAGATAATAGCAATACCAATTCTGGCGTCGTCTAATTCGCGGTATAGGAATAATTTGGTAGAACCGGCTGTTTCAACGGTAGTAGGCGTCGTCGTTCTAAAACGTTCAGGACAAGCCCTCAGTACTCCCCAATCAAGGGAGCCTTTGATTCAGGCTCCTCATATTCGATATGTGTTTGGAATAGTTTAAAACCCACCGTTGAATATTTGAGCTGCTCTTCGCTAAAGTGAGGAGCAGCTCGTTTCTTGCTGGCGCTTTTTTTGTTGCGGAGACTTTAAGACAGAGCTTCTAATTTCGTTTTTTAAAAACAGTCAGTTTAACAATGATTGAAAATTGCGCTGCTTGCGATAGGGTTTAAATCTAATGTTCGCTAGGGTCAACTGGGGCAGCGAATTCTTTTACCGCGCGCAAAAGTTGTCGAACCGATACTTGCCCGAGTAATCTGCCATCGTCTTCCACTACGGGTCGGCGGCGGTGTTTGTGTTTTAGCATGTCACTTGCCACATCAACAATACTGTCATGCACACCAACCGTCATTACATCCTTGGTCATATATTCGCTGACCTTACCTGCGTGAGGAGTTTCATTGTAAACTGAGCTCAGTATCGCCCTCAGACAATCCATTTCCGATAGTACGCCAAGCAATTGCTGACGTTCATCAACTACGCATAGGCCAGATACCTTGTGTACTAAAATTTTGTGAATAGCTTCGAATATATCTTCATCCGGCTTGATCTTTACCGGGTCGCGTAACATGTAATCTTTTAGTTCAACTGATCGTAACATCGTCTACTCCTAAACGGGTTGAGTTATTCGCTGGTTCTTATTGTTAATTATCTAAGCATTATGAATTAGAGAGTATTCTAAATTAGAGAGTATTCTAAATTAGAGAGTACCCAGATGCCCCATTACAGATTCTGGCAACACGCCTAAATAGATTATAAAGAATATTAATAACCATATCACGCAAACACCGACTGCTGAGACCGAGTTTTCGGCAGTAGCTGTATTGCCTTCATCAAGCTTCATAGTCATCGCGAAAATTATTCGTAAATAATAGTAAATGCTAATCGCGCTGCCTACCACGAGCGCACTAAGCAGTATCCACAAGCCGCCTTGGATACCCACCGTAATGAGGTAGAACTTTCCAATAAACCCAGCAGTTAAAGGTATACCCGCTAAAGACAGCAGGGCCAGGGTGAACATGAGTGCTAGCAATGGGTTGCGCCAAAACAAACCATGTATCTGATCAATTGTATCGTATTCGATGCCCTGTTTATTGCTGGAGATAATACACAGTAGGGCAAATGCGGCTAATGATGTCACCACATAGGCCGCTAGATAAAAGCTCGCTGCCTCGACGGCCAAAAGGGCGTTTTGTAATAGCCCGAATACTACTAAGGTAATCACCAAGTAGCCTAAGTGGGCAATGGAGGAGTAAGCCAATAAACGTTTAAGGTTGTCCTGCTTTAGCGCGAGTAAATTACCCACTAACATTGACGCAATCGCAAGTACCGTTAGTCCCATCAATATACCTTGGTAATGGTAGAGCTGGGCCGCTGAGAAGAAGCGCAAAAGCGCCGCAAAAATAGCGCCTTTTGATACGGTTGCGAGAAAACCGGTAACAGGAGAGGGCGCACCTTGATAAACGTCCGGAGTCCACATATGAAAGGGCACCAGTGATAGCTTGAAACCAATGCCGGTGAAGATCATAGCGGTGCCCATCATTATCAACACTCGGTTGTTGGGCAAATCAGGGTTGGCGAGTTGTTCGCCGATACCAGTAAATGACAGTGTGCCGAGCGCCGCGTATATCAGCGCAAAGCCGAATAAAAGAATGGCCGATGCCGCGCCCGACAAAATTAAATACTTAATCGCTGCTTCCAGTGGTTCGTGTCCGCGTTCTGGATAGGCAATTAAAGCGTACAGCGCTACTCCTAATAGCTCTAAGCCAAGTAAAAAACTAGCAAGATGGGTCGCCGAAACAAGAATCAAAGCACCCAGTGTTGAGAGTATTAGCAGTAGATAGAATTCTTCGTTTTCACCGCTGCGATGTTGCAAATAGTCTTTGCTCAATAAGGCAGTAATTAAACAAGCGAACAACATGATACAACTGAAAAATACGCTGTAATTGTCAGAGACTAACAATGGCGTGACTTGGCTTGGTGCAACGTGAGACATTGGAATAAGCGTTAAACTCGCCGCAGCAATGATTAAGCAACTCAAGACCCATGATGCCGTTGCGTGTCGCCAAAATGCGATTTGCATCATCAATACCATCGCGCCAATAGACAGCACGATTGGCGCCAGTAAAGCCTGCACTCCGGTAGTAAACATTGCTGTTTCCATCATTGCACCGCTCCGTTGCTATTGAGTAAACCACTGGCTGTGCCGCTAAGCGTAGCATTGCCTGATATGAGATTTTGTTGACTAGCAAGAAGGCTATCAACGACCGGTTGCACCATATCTAACACCGGTTGAGGATACAGACCCAGCCATACCAGCGCGACGATCATGACGGCCATCGCGGTCATTTCCAAACTACCAAAATCGTCCAAAGTGAGTTCGTCATTAGGCTTACCGTAGAATGATTTTTGCATCATGATAAGAGAATAAACCGCGGCGGTAATTAAACCCAAGGCGGCTGCAGCGGCCATCCAAACATTGACTTTAAACAATCCAAGCAAAATTAAAAATTCTGCTACAAAATTACCGAGCCCTGGAAGACCAAGGGACGCGAGGGCAAAGAATAGGGCCACAGCGCCCATACGCGGCATCTGTTGCCATAGCCCACCCATTTCATTCATGTCTCGAGTATGTAGCCGCTGTTGTAAGGCTCCAGCAATCATAAACAAGGCGGCTGTACTAAAGCCATGCGCAACCATTTGCATAACCGCGCCTTGTAGGGCTAAGGAGTTCCAAGCAAATACACCTAGCAATACAAAGCCCATATGACTAACGCTACTATAGGCGACCAAGCGCTTGAAATCTGTTTGAGCAAAAGCCAGCACCGCGCCATAGATAATACCTGCCACACCTAACATCATCGCTATCGGCGCGAAGGCTAGGGCTGCCTCTGGAAAAAGCGGCACGGTAAAACGAATCAAGCCGTAGGCGCCTGTTTTGAGTAGAATACCTGCGAGAATCACACTGCCTGCAGTGGGGGCTTGCGTATGCGCGTCTGGCAGCCAAGTATGGACTGGAAAACCAGGCAGTTTAACCACAAAAGCAATAAAGAAACCGAGCATTAGCCAATAGGCCATTTGCGGGTCGATAGACGTACCGAGCAGGTCGAAATAGCTAAAGCTATAAATGCCAGTGGCACTGTGATGGAGCATCACCAACGCCAGTATGGCGACTAACATTAATAGCCCACTTAGCTGCGTAAAGATAAAGAACTTCATTGAGGCGTAGGCGCGGCCCTCGTGGCCCCAGATAGCAATCAATAAGTACATCGGCACCAGCATAACTTCCCAAAATAGAAAGAATAGAAATAAATCTAAGGCTAGGAATACACCAATAACGCCTGCTAGGGTCCAAAGAATATTGGCCTGAAAGAAGCCTTGCCGATCATTCTTTTCGTTCCACGATGAAACTATCGCGATAGCGCCCAAAACAAAGGTGAGAAGCACTAACACCAAACTCAGGCCGTCCATTGCCAGCGTCAAGCTAATTCCAAAGCGTGGAATCCACTCGGAACTATAGGAAAGCAACCAAGTTGACGCATCATTAGCGATAGGCGCTATATTCAAGCTCTCTACCGAAGGTAGATTTAGCAGCAGGTAAGCTAGGTCAGCCAATACCACTAGCATGGCTACCATTCTTGGTACATGACTGCCAAAACGCTCTGACCACCATGCCAATGCGCCGCCTAGTAACAATATGCCGATCAAATTAAGCAAGAGCATTAGACTGTCCTCACTAATATAAAAATGAGTAAAATAAGACCGAACACCATGCTGGTTGCGTACCAACGCATTCGACCGGTTTGTAACGTACTAAACCATGTATGTAAGGTCACGCAGAGGGTGACAACCGCATGATAAATGTAGTCAATCCACTCATTGCGCATGGCTCTAGAAATCACGGTGTATGGCGTCACTAACAGAGAGTTATACGCGGTATCAATACCCCAACCGCCATGCCAAAAATGTCGCAAGCCAGTTCCGACCGACGAATCTGCAAAACCTGATACCGATAGACTCTGCTTGCCATAGACTAACCAAGCAATAAGTAAACCAAGTAAAGGAATGCCGATTGAGATGTACTCAATTATATGAGGTACGTGGTGGCTGGCTTCGGCCGGAAAAACATTGCCTAAAGGCAAGGCAATCCACCCTCCGAAGAAGGCGAATAGACAGAGCAAGG
>CAWUWF010000182.1:0-15062 GCA_963925935.1 uncultured Arenicella sp.
CCGTTGGGCTGGCAACAAAAATCGAGGAGTAGGTTCCGATTAACACACCAATGATCAGTGTTGCTGCGAAGCCACTCAATGCTTCACCACCGTAGACATACAAAGAAATCAACACTAGCAAGGTAGTCAATGAGGTAAGAATAGTTCGCGGTAACGTTTGATTGATAGAGACATTCATCGTATCAAAGGTGTCACTTTCACGAAGCTTTCGAAAATTCTCTCGAATACGGTCAAACACGACGATGGTGTCATTTAGTGAGTAACCGATAACCGCTAGCAATGCGGCCAACACCGGCAAGGTAAATTCAAGACTGAGAACCGAGAACAAGCCAACAGTGATTAATACATCATGAATCAAAGCCGCGACTGAACCCAGCGAGAACTTCCATTCGAATCGAAACGCCACATAGATCATCACACCAATCAGTGCGTATAAAAGAGCCAGCACGCCTTTCTCAAATAGCTCTTGGCCAAACTGGGGACCAACAAACTCAACACTGCGAACATCCAGTTGATCTGTTGTATTAGCCTTCAATAAACTCACTATATTAGTGCTAACGGCAGCGCTGCTATTGTCTTCGGACAATGGAACGCGAATCAGAACATCTTTGGTGGAACCGAAGAACTGCACAACAGCTTCTGGATAGTCTTGCTCCAGCATGGATCGAACATCAACAATCTGGACCTCATTTTGATATTCAAGCTCAACCTTGGTGCCGCCAGTAAAATCAATACCGTAATTTAAGCCTTTGGTTGCTAATGAGTAGGCACCCGCCGCAATCAATGCCGCGGAAAACACCAATGCCAAATATCGCTTTCCGATGAAGTCTATATTGGTTTCTTTTTTAAATAATTGCATGTGAATATCGTTTAACAGGTTTGTCTTTATTGATACGACCAAAAGCTAGCTCTAGCTGGCTTAGATTGAGAGAGTTGGAAGACGACGCTTGCCATAAGCAAAGTTAACCAACACTCGGGAAACAAAGATTGCAGTTATCATTGACGTCACAATGCCAATACTCAATGTGATTGCGAAGCCTTTGATTGGCCCAGTACCAAAATTAAACAGCACCATGGCGGCAATTAAGGTAGTCAAGTTAGCATCGATAATGGTTGAAAAGGCATTATCGTAGCCACGATGAATTGCCATCTGTGGGGCATTGCCGGCTCGCAACTCCTCTCGTATGCGCTCAAATATCAATACGTTAGCATCAACTGCCATACCGACCGTCAACACCATACCCGCCACACCAGGCAGGGTCAAAGTGGCTTGCAAGAGCGACAATACTCCAACAATTACAACTAAGTTCAGAACCAAGGCAAAGCTAGCAACCATTCCGAATACACGGTAATAGATCACCATGAACACCAATACTGCCAAAAACCCATAGAGCACCGACTGAAAGCCTTTTTCAATATTATCCTTACCCAAGCTCGGGCCAATAGTGCGCTCTTCGACAATGTACACCGGCGCAGCCAAAGAACCAGCGCGCAGTAATAAAGACAAACTCTGTGCTTCTTTAGGGTTATCTAAGCCAGTAATTTCAAAACGTTTGCCTAATTGATCACGTATCACTGGTGCCGTAATAACCTCTTCAATGCGCTTGCGGACTAACTTCTCTTCGCCAGCAGCATTAATTTTGGTGTCGACTGTTGTTTCAACATAAACCACCGCCATACGTTTATTAATATTTTCACCGGTGACCTTACGCCAAATATTTGATCCCTTAGCATCGAGGGTAATACTGACCGTTGATCCGCCACTTTGGCTACTAAAGCCAGCACTTGCATCAACAATATTTTCGCCCGATAGCACTAAGCGCTTCTTTAATAAAATGGGCCTTCCATCGCGAAAGAAATAACGTTTAGAACCACTAGGCACCCTGCCGTTAATCGACGCCGACAGTTCATTAGACTCATCCACTAAGCGAACTTCCAGGGTCGCGGTTTTACCCAATATAAGCTTTGCTTCGCCAGGGTCCTTTACACCAGGTAATTGAATAACGATTCGATCTTTACCCTGTTGCTGAATAATCGGCTCAGAAACACCTAATTGGTCAATACGATTGCGTAGCGCAATCATATTTTTCTTCAGCGCGGCTTTTTGTAGTTCAGCGATCGCGGCTTCAGATAGTTTGGCGGTAAAGAAAAACCGTTGATCCCGGTCGAATTCGACAGCGCTCAACTCTGGATAAGCGTCTTGCAATTTCTCCAGTGCTTGATCACGCAACTCAGTAGTTTTAAACTTGGCTTCAATAACGGCTGAGCCATCTCGCTTCACACTTAAGTAGCGAAGTTTGTTTTCTTGATAGAGCTTTTTGATGTCGTCGACATAGTTCTCTTCAGTGCGTTGTTGCGCTGCCAGCATATCGACTTGTAACAAAAAGTGGACACCACCGCGCAAATCTAAACCAAGGTACATAGGTTCCGCGCCAAATCCAGCCAACCAAGACGGGGTAGTCGGTAAATCGGCCAATGCAATGCCGTATTTGTCACCCAAACTCTCTTTGAGCACATCGCGCGCATTGGACTGTGCTTCTTCTGACGTCAAGCGAGCCTTAATCACACCATTATCTAAACTAATAGACTTTAACTCGATATCATTCTGCTCTAGTGCGCGAGTAATCTGGGCCAAGGTGTTTTCATTGACTTCAGTATCACGCACCCCTAGCACTTGCACGCCAGGTTCCGCGACATACAGATTGGGCGTAGCGTAAATAACGCCAAATGCCACTAATAGCAAAAGTAACAAATACTTCCAGGTGGGATTTCTATTCATGAGTAGTCGAAGATTTTGATGTGCGAATTCTAATTTTTCTCACGCAAGCCATTTTTACTTCAATAGCTAGTAAAACATGCACAAATAGTTTGTGCATGTTTTACTAAATTATCGGATTAAAAAGCGGGGTGAACTTAATGTTACTTATAGGTGCCCTTAGGCATCATTGCCTGAACGCTGGCTTTTTGAACTTTAAGTTCAGTACCTTTAGTAACTTCCACCGTAATGAAATTTTCATCCACCGCAGTAATTTTACCTAGCAAACCGCCCATGGTGACGATTTCATCGCCCTTGGCTAATTCGACAACCATGTTTTTATGTTCTTTTTGGCGTTTTTGTTGAGGACGTATCAACAAAAAATAGAAAATCGCAAACAAGGCAATCATCGGTAAAAAACTCATCAAGCTTGGTGAGCCAGAGGCTCCAGATGCTTGTGCCATGGCGTCAGAAATAAAGAAACTCATATGCTTAACTCTTGGATTTAATGGGTGATTTGATAATTCGAATTATTAGGCGGCAGATTATGCCACAGTGGGGTCTTTTTGGCCTCGCAGATCGAAGAATTTTTCGCGAAATTGCGCGAATTCATTCGCTTCGATAGCATCTCGCATTGATTGCATCAAACTTAGAAAATAATGCAGATTATGCAAGGTTGCAAGACGTGCTCCTAAAATCTCATTTGTTTTAAGTAAGTGTTTAATATAAGAACGCGAAAACTGTTTACAAGTGCTGCATGTGCAGCTTTCGTCTATCGGCCTAGTGTCCATTAAGTATTTCGCATTGCGAATTTTCACGACACCCGTTTGCGTATAGAGCCAGCCGTTGCGCGCGTTGCGCGTTGGCAGCACACAATCAAACATGTCAATTCCATAATGTACCGCGGTCACAAGATTCTCTGGAGTACCTACTCCCATTAGATAACGCGGTGCATTATCTGGCATAGTCGGCGTGAGATGCTTAAGTACACGATACATATCTTGCGCAGGTTCCCCCACAGACAGACCACCGATGGCGTAACCATCAAAACCAATATCCTTTAAGCCTGCTAACGATTCATCCCGCAAATGTTCGTACATGCCGCCCTGAATAATACCAAACAGGGCTGACTCACTATCAGCGTGCTCCACCTTGCTACGTTTTGCCCAACGCAAAGATAACTCCATAGAATCACGCACTTCTTTTTCAGTGGCGGGAAATGGAGTGCACTCGTCAAATATCATGACAATATCCGAACCCAGCTTGCGCTGAATATCGATGGCTTCTTCTGGACCAAGAAACTTCTTGCTGCCATCAATTGGCGAACGAAAGGTAACGCCCTTTTCAGATATCTTGCGCAGCTTAGCCAGTGACCAGACCTGAAAACCTCCTGAGTCCGTCAAAATTGGCTTTTGCCATTGCATGAAATCATGCAAATCACCGTGGGCTTGAATAACGTCAGTGCCGGGGCGCAACATTAAGTGAAAGGTATTCCCTAACACGATTTGTGCGCCTACTTCATCTAGCTCATTAGGCGTCATTGCCTTAACCGTTGCCGACGTGCCTACTGGCATAAAAATGGGAGTCTGAATCTCGCCGCGGGCAAATGATAAACGCGCTCGGCGTGCTCGTTGATCGCCGCGCTCTGAATCAGAACCGGCGTAATCAGTATTTAAAAGGTCAAATTTCATCGAGCGTGATTATAGGGAGTTACGCGCAAAGAATAAACGAAAGCCGACCCTAATTAGGCGACTTTCGTGATCAATTTGATTCAGTCGGCAAGGATTTACGGCTAAATCATGATATTTTAGTGCATATCATCAATTACCGTCTAAAACCACGTCTCGATCCATGCAAAACAATCACTCAGATAAGCAGCCTAAAGAGCCTTCATCGGCAGTAGCAGAAAGCCCTTCAGCGCCAGTAGTAAAAAGCCCTTTAGCTGAACAATTGAAACTTCCCTGCGGTGCGGTAATCCCTAATCGACTCGGCAAAAGTGCTATGACAGAAGGCCTAGCCGACCGCCACGACAACGCAACGCCAGAATTAACCCAACTGTACAAGACTTGGTCCGACGGCGGCACAGGCCTACTACTTAGTGGCAATATCATGGTTGACCATCGCTATTTGGAACGGGCTGGCAATATCGTTTTGCAAGACGACCAGGCTCTCGATGCCTTAAAAGAAATGGTGAGTGCAGGAAAATCAAACGGTAATCAATTTTGGATGCAAGTAAGTCACCCAGGACGACAATGCCCAAGAATGGTTAACAGTAAACCACTGGCGCCTTCAGAAGTTCAGCTGAAAATTCTCGGTAATTTTTCCAAGCCACGAGCAATGACTGTAGCTGATATTGAAGATGTTATTCAACGCTTTGTTACTACTGCAATGTTGGGCAAGCAAGCAGGCTTTACTGGAGTACAAATACACTGCGCTCATGGCTACCTAATTAGTCAATTTTTATCCCCGCTGATTAACCAAAGAACCGATCAATGGGGTGGTAGCCTTGAAAATCGAGCCCGCTTGGCTCGGCGAATCTTAAAGGCGGTACGTGACGCAGTGGGGCCGGAGTATCCTATTGCGGCTAAGCTCAATTCTGCAGATTTCCAAAAAGGTGGATTCAGCCTAGAAGAATGCATCCAGGTTGCTCAATGGTTAGCGGAAGACAGCCTGGATTTGTTAGAAATTTCAGGCGGGAATTATGAACAGCCGAGCTTAATGGGTGTGCAGCCCACCGATGTTCGAGAAAGCACACGTAAACGAGAAGCCTATTTTATCGAATACTCAAAGGCTATTCGCCGTGCGGCAAAAATACCAATCATGCTCACCGGTGGTTTTAGAAGTCGAGATGTGATGGAGCAGGCGCTGCAAAATGACGAAGTCGATATAGTAGGTTTGGCCAGACCTTTCTGCACTCAAACTAACTTAAGCAATCGCCTTATCAGCGGAGATCTTGACAACGTAGATGATTTTGAGAACGGTCTAGTCTTAGGCAGTGGTCTTTGGGGCAACAACAGCTCATGGCCTCTGATAAAAGCGATCAATAGCTTTGGCCAAATTGGTTTTTATTATTGGCAGATTATTTGTTTATCAAAAAACCAATCGGTCGACACCTCGCTCAAAGTGTTTAGATCTTTTGTCGGCCATTTAAGCCGCGATTTCAAACTCAATCTAAAGCGTAAGAGGTTAGGCTAGAATGCTCTGCATAGCCTCTCTTGCTAAGTAAATATCAACACTACATCAGAGCACACAACAGATTCATGAAACTCAAGCACACAATTCGACTTATCTCACTTTTTTAGTCGCGAGCACATTGGTCAAACCAGTCTACGCTAAGAAACCACTGTTTAAGAGTGATGAACCGCTCAAAGCAGCTCTAAGTATGAACAATTCGTTGGTCTAGAGTATTTGATTTACAAAATTTGGGAAGAACTCAGACCACACCACCTCAAAAGTCGCAGAGTTGAGATGAGTTATGTCGATACCGATGGACGAATGAAACCCCGTACTGCCAACACCTTTATTATCGAGAGCATTGAAGATGCCGCTAAAAGGTCGCAAAAGAAGCTACTCGATATAGAAAAAATAAAACGCAGCCAGTTAAACCCGCAAGCAACCGCGCTTGCAGAAATGTTTCAGCTGTTCATCGGTAATACTGACTATTCTACGATCACAGGCCAACCTGGAAGCACTTGCTGCCACAATGTACGTTTAATTGCAGACAAGACAAATCCCCCTGAAACCAGCACCGGTGTCATCCCAATCCCCTATGATTTCGACGCTTCAGGCTTTATCGATGCTCCTTATAGTGTACCAGCAGCGCAATACCCAATTAAGGACGTTCGTAGGCGCTACTTCTCAGGAACATGCAAAGAAGAAAGACACTTCATGAGCGCGATAGCGCGATTCAATGACCGCAAAACCGCTCTCTACGACATCGTCAATAGTGCCTAGTATTTAAACGCGTTTACGCTGAAGAAAACTCAAAGGTATCTGGACGCATTTTATACGCTGGTCAACGATCCTGAACGTGTGCAAACAGAGATGCTGGGCCGATGTCGCGGCTCACTGATGAAAGGTTGAGCAGTCATACTATTAACCCTGAGTAGCTTCTCCGGACTGCTGCGCGGCGGCTTCAGCTGCTTTAGCCTTCGCTGCTTCGACAGCCGTTACGTAGCTGTCTATTTTGCTTCGGTCATTGACTAATTCAGCAGCCGCTTGTAAATAATCATTTTGACCCTGTAAATCATTCGGCAGTGGCAGCGTATGCCCTTCAAGAATGGTTCGTGCCTTACCATTGATTATCTCTAGCGCTGAGAATCCGTGACCATAATGAGCAGACAGACCAACGTCGACGATTAACAATTTCCCACCAAAACGAGGTAATACCACTGGCGTTAACGGCGTATGCGCTATCACCATCCGCTTCGCATCCTGAGCTACTAAGACGCGCTCTAACGCCGCTTGCTTCTCCTCGCTCTCAACAGATTGTGCCCACCCACGATACCAAAGTGGCCCTTGTTCATTCTCACTCAAGGACATTTTATCCAGGGTCGAGGGCCTAGCAAGTTCGGTGCGCACTCGGGTATTGATTTCAGCGATGCTCATGCCGCTGTATTTGACAGATAAGCCTCCGTGTAAAAATATCGTGTCGTCTATTTTAGCTATTGCCGAATGTGACAATACCCACTTGCCATATTTTCCAGTGGGCGCCCACGCTAGCTGATGCTCCACATAGCCCAGTGGAAAACGATGCTCCCAGTCTTGTTTATAGGCTTTATCAAATTGGGGCCACTTTTTTTCTGGCGCATAGTTTTTTATGCGATTAATCGTTTTTTTGTAGTAGGCATTACGACGAGCCTTTGAGTTCTTGTCCTTAAACGAAGCATACTCACCGGGATGCACATAACGTAAGTCACCGGTCATCATCATTGCTTCGTGATTACCGATGAGTACCGTCACTGCGCCACCGACCTTGGCGGAACTTTTTTCTAACTTCATTAGCAAATCCATTGCTTTTTTGGAGTCTGGCCCTCGATCAGGAATGTCGCCAAGTTGCACCAAATGGGCTTTGCCTCCGCTCCAACGATTGCGCTTATCAACAAGCCCTGTGGCTCTTAATATTTTGACAAACTGCTTGAAATCACCGTGTACGTCTCCTATTGCGACCACCCTTTTAGTAGTTGGCGCTGAAGGCTCTTGGGTCGCTTGCCCCACCGTAGTGCAGGCAAACATAAAAACCAGGGAGATCGAAAGTAATGTGTGTTTAATCATGTGTATGGTACTTGTTAGCTCTAGTGGGCTTGCGGATGTTACTGCTGTCAATCAGCTAATTTTTTCAGCGCCTAAATCGGGGGTTGCTTTGGCTTCAATCTTAAGTCGCTTTTTCTCTGCTTTGTGTTGCGATTCTAATCCATCCCCAAACAAGCAGACGAATAATGCCGAATAATTAAAGAATACGGTTAATACCAAGGCAATATCTAAAGCCTTAATTCCTGCCGCAATGCCTACCGCAATCGCCACAAAAATAAATAAGGTATCGAAGGTGTCACTTAGAGCCCGACGAAATTGAACGCCAGCCACGATTCCTGCCAAACTAAAGGCCAAAGCCAAACTATGCTAAACCACCATCACAATTCCTGCGACGACAGCAGGCAACACCAGTGTGGTTTCATCCAGGGAATGGTCATGATCACCGTCTAAATGAATGGCCTGGTAAACCCACGAAACCGGGAACATCAACAATAAGCTACCGAGCATCGCTAAACAGAAACAGAGAACCGATAGATTGGTCTGCAACTGTGGTGAATTCTTCACCATCGAAGTCGCCACTTAACAATGCTTCTTCGATCTGGTTAATATTTAGGGTTGAGTTGCCAGAGAGTTCGCCCACCCCACCAATTGGCAGCATTTCAATACTTGAAGGAAATACCATAACCAATAAGTACACCAAACCGAATAGGATCGCGTAGTAGGCTGTGATTTTGACCAGCAATTGCCTCAGAACCACTTTATTTCTACTTTTAATCGACCTAACTTCACTCATAACGGTCTCTTAGTGTTGTGTCATAGTGCATTAGTTTCATGTGATTTCATGAAAACCCCCGGTTATCTAACAGTTTTATAATTGTTGCCACTAACAATAAGATATTTCGAATACGCCGACAAGCGAGCATCAGTAATGAGAAGCCCTTTCACCCTGAGAAAACGGCTTAGGTTCGATTTTGGTTGTTAATTCTCGCCTATTACCTCAACTTTCTTAAGATTATCTGCTCAATAATTCAGCAACTTTAGGCTATACTGCGCGCTTTAATTTCAGCTGCAAAATACACGTTCATATGTCTGCCCCAAAAATCGGTTTTATCAGCTTAGGCTGCCCCAAAGCATTGGTTGATTCAGAGCTTATCCTTACCCAATTACGCATCAACGGGTACGAGATTGTGCCCAGCTATGAAGATGCCGATATGGTGGTGGTTAATACCTGTGGCTTTATTGATGCGGCAAAGAAGGAGTCACTGGATACCATTGGCGAAGCCCTCAAAGAAAATGGTAAAGTGATTGTTACTGGCTGTATGGGCGCCAATAAATCAGACATCACTGATGTGCATCCAAATGTATTAGACGTTTCTGGCCCACACGCCTATGAGCAAGTGGTCGGCGCAGTGAAAACTCATTTCCCGTATGAGAAACAGCATAACCCTCACCTTGACCTAGTGCCGCCTCAAGGTATCAAGCTAACCCCGCGCCACTATGCCTATTTAAAGATATCTGAAGGCTGCAACCATCGTTGTACATTTTGTATTATTCCGTCGATGCGCGGTGACCTAGTGAGCAGACCAGCGAATGACGTTGTAGCGGAAGCGCAAGGCCTAATTCTATCTGGGGTTAAAGAGTTATTGGTTATTTCTCAAGACACCAGTGCCTACGGGGTCGATGTGAAGTACCGAACAACCTTTCATGGTGGCAAGGCGATCAAAACTAAAATGATTGATTTGTGCCATGCTTTGGGTGAAATTCGAGGCCAAGGTAGCGGCCTAGGTGGTGGTGAACAAAACCCCTGGGTTAGATTGCACTATGTTTACCCCTACCCACATGTGGATGACATCATTCCATTGATGGCCGAAGACAAGATATTGCCATACTTAGATATCCCCTTCCAACACGGCTCACCAAGAATTCTTAAGCTCATGAAGCGCCCTGGCGCCATCGACAATACGTTGAAACGAATTAAGATGTGGCGTGAAATTTGCCCCGATCTAACCATCCGCAGCACGTTTATCGTAGGCTTCCCCGGCGAAACAGAAGATGACTTCAAGCAGTTATTGGATTTTATCGGCGAGGCTGATCTCGATCGAGTGGGAGCCTTCACCTATTCACCAGTCGAAGGCGCCACCGCTAATGCTTTAGAAGGCCACGTGGACGACGAAGTTAAACAACAGCGTTTGGAACAATTCATGAATACCCAAGCGGTTATCAGTACCGCCAAGCTCGCTGCCAAAGTAGGTAAGACAATCGATGTTATCGTCGATGAAGTCGATCGGGACGGAACTATTGCACGCAGTAAAGCTGATGCGCCTGAAATCGATGGCGTGGTGTATTTAAATGACGAAACCAGTCACCAGCCAGGGGACATCGTGTCTGTAAAAGTACATGCCAGTGATGAGCATGACTTATGGGCAAACTCGGTTAGCTAGCAATCTAAATCATAAAAAGAACTTAATTTAGCACTGCGACAAACCGCGTGCCACAAGGCGAATTATCCTCTATCCATAATTCGCCATCGTAGGCTTCTACAATACCTTTGACGATGTGTAGACCCAGGCCGTGACCTGGCGTTTGGCTATCCAAACGTACTCCACGCTGCAAGATAGTAGCTTTCAATTGTTGATCGATTCCGGCGCCATCATCGGTAACTTCTAGGCGTATCGCTAAGCGATGCGAACCCAGAGAAGTATTAATGACCGTGATACTTACTTTGGACGTGGCCCATTTAAAGGCATTGTCTAATAGATTGCCAGCAAGCTCCATCCAATCACCCCGCTCTCCATAAAACACGACATCTACGCCTATATCAAAGGATACTGATAGATTTTTTTCTCGATACAACTTAGACAATGAATTGATTATTTGTTGAGTACTATCACGAATCTCAATCGGCTTAGAAAATCGGCGACGCCCGACCGCTGAGGCGCTTTGTAGCTGGTAGTCAATAATATTCTGCATCGCGGACAATTGTTGTCTGGCATCTAACTGATTTTCACTGGAGTAACTCAAACCGCTGAGCACTGCGATGGGTGTCTTCAGGCTATGTGCCAAATTACCTAATACATCTTTCTGGCGGTTTATGCGCTGCTGTTCGAAGTTTAATAACTGGTTCAAATTTTGAGTCAGGATCGCAACCTCAGCGGGATAATCCTCATCAAAACGCTGTCTAGCTCCTTGCTCAATCTCGCCAACTTGCTTAGTCACTCTGACCAGAGGATTCAATGCCCAAGACAGTAGTGCCAATAGTAGAACAACAAGAGCGACGCCCAGAACCCCTAACCAAATCGCTAACTGTCGCTGATAACGTGAAAGGCGCTTTAGATAAATAGTTTGGTGTTCGGCAACCTGCACAGTAAAAGGCAGATCACCCTGTTCGGTTTCCCACTCGGCACCAAAGCTAACAACGTAAACAGCCTTCTGCTTGGGCCATGCAAGCGACTTAGAGAAATTATACTGCCCCATACTGCTTTGCAATTGCGGTAGCGTTGCTCCGAGTAAGCTTTCCGATTGCCACATAACGCCCTTAGATGGTGTGGTAATTTGAGCGAATAAGTTGGAATCGGTCTGCGATAAGCGAGCTTCGGAAAGTGCTGTTGGCACGACAATTTGACTATCGATCACATCGATATTCGCTACCAGCAATAAAACTTGGTTCTTAAGTGCATCTTCTGCGTTACTTAATACACTTTGCTCAAACGCCTTATTCAAGCCAAAACCCATCAAACCTAAAAATACCAGCAGTACTAATGTGGCTGAAACAAGTAGACGACGTCGAAGTGAATAGGATGAAAAACTCAAAATAGTGTCACTTAGCTACGAGGTAAGCGAAATCGATAACCACGTCCACGTTGGGTTTCGATTGGCTGCAATTGATCGTCTGGATCAAGTTTTTTGCGTAGGCGACGAATAAAAACCTCTATGGTATTACTGTCACGTTCGTCATCTTCTTCATAAATATGATC
Source organism: uncultured Arenicella sp. (assembly GCA_963925935.1). Lineage (GTDB taxonomy): Bacteria > Pseudomonadota > Gammaproteobacteria > Arenicellales > Arenicellaceae > Arenicella. Next base: position 11,983 of record CAWUWF010000182.1, read on the forward strand.
AATCAGCTCGCGCTTCGACAGCACCTTGCCAGTGTGCATCATTAAATATGACAGCAGACGATATTCATAAGCGGTGATGGTCAGTGGTTGCCCATTTAGAAACACTTGCTTACTAGAAGTATCAATTTTAACTTCCCCACAGACCAAAATATTATCAGCCAGGCCGACAGAACGTCGAAGCAACACTTTAAGTCTGGCGCTTAGCTCCTGTGGATGAAAAGGCTTGGTTAAATAGTCATCAGCACCCGACTCCAAACCCTCAACCTTTTCCTGCCAACGGCTACGCGCAGTAAGAATGAGCACCGGATAAGCATGCCCTGCCTGGCGTATCTTCTTGATTACTTCGACACCATCGATCTTAGGCAAGCCAAGGTCGATAATGGCCAAATCAATGGGGTACTCCAAAGCATAGTAAAGCCCTTCTTCGCCATCACTGGCAACGTCTACAACGTAGTCTTGGGCACGCAGTTCGTCCGCGAGTTGCTGCTGTAAGGTGAGTTCGTCTTCGACAATTAGGATTCGCATCTTGTAAGCTGCTCCTTTATAAAATGACTTTTTAGGTTAAATAACGATCGACTAGAATGGCTGTCCGCACACAAATCTAATCACGCACTCCGTAACCCTTATCGACGTGCACTAAACTGAACATTTTTGACTTTGCCGCTGGGCAGTAAAATACGGACATTGTAAATTCCACGTTTCTCATTCAATGAAATTCTCAGAACTTTGGCCTGATAACGATTCTTAACCTCGTTCATCACTTCACCTTTTGAGCGGAAGTTCCGATCGTCATTTTTAACCCATCGAAACGGCCTAACAACACTCTCTAGACTCGGTTCAAAATTCGACTGACCCTGAGTATGTATTTGCTGGCTCCATGGTCTAAGATTAGTATTCCCGCCCCCATTAGACTCCAGAGCCAATGTTACAGCACTCGCAGTAAAACTCACCAGAACCATAGATGTGGCTAGGAGATTTCTGCATAGAATGTGTGGTCTGAGCTTCATTTTCACAATCTGTTTATCTAAATAATACTGCGTTTTGGTTGTTCAGTAATACATCACTAACTATTCATTAAATCTAAAGAATGATTCATAGGGATAGTATCTAATTTATATTAGACATTGCACCGTGATCACTCTATATGATCAATTCTATACTGGTTTTACAGTTACCTTAACCTTAATTTTATCGCCCGGCTGTTGATTCATTTGCGTGTAAAACACGTTACCACGATATTTGTATGCAACATCAAACCCCACGACTCGCTCTTGGGTAGTGAATGAATCACGCACCTCACACCGTTGCACAGTTTTATAACCACCGTGGCCTTGGGAAGCGTAGCGATCAGAATGATGGTTGTTTAAACGACGTTTATCATTTTTAATATCCCGGGCGATAGACCCACCGAGAATAGCACCAGCCGCTGTAGCAATTTTTTTACCACGACCATTGCCAACTTGATTTCCAACCACTGCACCTAAAATCGCCCCAAATATTTCACCGGTATGGCTGTTTCTGCGTCGTTCATTATAAGCTCGCTCAGAATAATCGGAATAAGCTACTTTCTCATCCCAGCATTGCTCTACAGGGTTATTAACCTCATAGGTTTCAATCACAGGTGTTACATCTACCACTTTTGCGTAGTCGAAAGCAGAATTATTATGAGCAAGGTATTTGTTAGCGGCAACTGGAAGTGAAATCCCCGCCACCACACTTGCAACAATCAGCACTTTAGTGGTGTTTCTTAATTTGTTATTGATATTTTTTGTATTGGTGATTTTCATCAGGCACTCCTAGTTTTTAGCTCAACGCTGGGTTTCCATGTGGCTACTCTAAGTTATTGCCCCTGAATGCTAACTGAACCGAATCGGACTGAATATAAATATAAATCATGAGATCCCTCCACTCACTACGCTCGGTCGGGATGACGTGCATGGACCTCGGTACCCCCTTGTGGGGTGTGCACTAAATTCGCGGGAGGCGCAAAATAGCATTTGTCATCCTCGAGCGTAGCGAAGGATCTTCCTTAGACCAACCCCACAATCAAGCACCACAAAAGTCTCGGGAACGAATAAAATGCGTCAGGAACGTATATGAACTACCGAAGAGTGAGTCCCAGGGATGGGACGAATAAACTTTATTCTTTGGCTTTCGACTCAATATACCTAAGCAATGGCTGTCCTACTAAATCCTCACGCCAGCCATTGAGCAGCTTTTCGGATTGACCATGACGATACAAGGACTCCATATCTCTACGTGTTGCTAATAAGCCTTGAGCAACTTCATGCTGCTGAGCAAGTTTCGCGAGTTCCTTCATCATTGCGCTGCAAACGGCCTTATCTTTTTTGTCCAGGGGCTCAACCTTATCCCAAAGGCGTTGCTCACCTACTTCTACTTCTGAAATTAGCTTTGCGGCTACTGGCGCCATTCGATGCGACGATTTTTTGCCGAATACGCCCATTCGCAAAATTTCAGCCTGATCAGTGGGCCTTTGCGCGGCTAGATCAAATAATTTGTCATCGCGTAACACCCAAGTTCGCGGAATATCTCGCTGCTGAGCCATTGACTCTCGCCATTCAGCCAATGCCTTGAGCGTGTATTGCTGCGCTACTTTTAAGCCACCACCGCCCAGGCGTTTATAAGCCATCGCTGGGTCAATCACGTAACGATCGACCTCATAGTAATCTTCAATTTCCTGCTCATACCACGCCAATTTGCCTTGATTCTCAAGTTCCCCATGGCTTATTTCATACAGAGCAGTTAAATGAGCAACATCATCCGCCGCATAGGCCAATTGCACTGCACTTAGTGGTCGTCGAGTCCAATCCGTTCTGGCTTGGCTCTTAGGTAATTCAATATCCAGACGATGTAGCACCAATGCGGAGTAACCGATTTGCATATCCAAACCGTTAAATGCAGCGGCTAATTGAGTATCAAAAATAGGCTTTGGCATAACGCCAAGAGTTTGGTACAAGACTTCCATATCTTGGCGAGCTGCATGAAATAACTTGAGGACCTTTTGATCGGAAAATAGATCTGCAAGTAACGACAAATCTTCTATTGCGATCACATCAATA
>CAWUWF010000183.1:0-11721 GCA_963925935.1 uncultured Arenicella sp.
CCGGCACTGCCCCATCCGGTGGGCGAATACCCAAAGACTGGCTACCAGCTCTGCGTGAAGCTTTAGCTGCAGGAATGAGTCTGGTTAACGGCCTGCACGACTCATTAAACGAACTACTGGATGTGGAACTAAGCGAACCGCAATTTATCTGGGATATCCGTCAGCCGCAATTCACACCTCAGATTGGCTCCGGCCTAGCAGCAAACCAGAAAAATCTGCGCGTATTAATGATTGGTACTGATATGGCGATCGGCAAGATGACGGTTGGCTTAGAACTCTATCGATGGAGTCAGCGGCAATCACTTTCAAGCGCCTTTGTCGCTACCGGTCAAGTTGGCATTAGCATTACTGGCAGCGGCATCCCCTTGGACTGTTTTAAAGTTGATCATGCCTGCGGCGCAGTACAAACCGCCGTAGTGCAAGAAGCAGATAAAGACCTGGTTTTTATCGAAGGTCAAGGTTCCTTGTTGCACCCAGGTAGTAGCGCCACCCTTGCGTTGATGCGCGGTAGTTGTGCTAACAGGTTTATCTTGTGTCATCGAGCAGGCATGACCTCGATTGATGCTTCTAACAATAAGAGAAGGATTCGGGTTCCACCACTGCGAGACTTTATTCAACTAAATGAACAGCTAGCAAGTGTTTGTGGGTCTCTAACCACCGCTAAAACCGTTGGCATCGCCCTCAACACAAGCCATTTAGGTGACGTGGACGCGAAAGCAGAAATTACTAGGCTTGAAAACGAGCTTGGCTTACCGGTTCAAGATCTAGTTCGCTACGGTGCAGATAAACTCGGGAATGCGCTTTTGGCCAGCGCCAATGAACTTTGATTCCGTTCAGTCCCTAGGCACCAGAGTAAGTGGCAGCTGATCGCTTGGCTTGCCAATGGGCGCAGGCTGATACGGCATTACATAGCCGTCAGCAACTCTCAGCTCATAGCTTTTTAATAGATGAAACAACACAAGCTTTACTTGTAACTCTGCAAACTTGATTCCTAGGCACTTATGCGCGCCACCGCCGAAGGGAATCCAAGCATGTTTATGTTGTTTGTCTTCTGCTCGTTCAGAATTGAATCGAGAAGGGTCAAACTTTTCAGGCTTAGACCAAATATTAGGGTCCCTGTGAGTGAATGAAGGACTCACATTAACCATGTCTCCACGATTAATTTTATAGCCTTCAAACTCGCAATCGCGGATAGCGTAACGAGGAATTATCGGTAACGGTGGGTACAATCTCAAAGCCTCTTTCAGAACCAGGCCAGCGGTATCAAATGCCAGCATATCTTCGTACAGCAGTTGTGATTCGCCATGGCTCACAATTTGCTCGCGGATTGAATCTTGCCATTGTGGGTTTTTAGCCAGCGCGTAACAGACACTCGACAAAGAACTGGTTGTTGTGTCATGCGCTGCCATCATCAGAAAAATCATATGATCGATAATATCTTGATCGCTAAACCCAGAACCTTCTTCAGTCTGGGCCCTACATATTTCAGCAAACATGTCTGAATCGCTTGAATTGCGCTTGCTATTCAAACGACTCGAAAAATAATTTTCTAATAGGGCTCGCCCTTCTAAACCCCGCTGATACTTATTGCCAAACATCGGATAACGCACCACAACCATAGAGGCAGCGACCACGTCAATAAACGCCTGATTAAGTTGGTCGGCTTCTTCGTTAAGCTCCTCGCCAATAAAAACTTTGGTCGCTAGATCCAGAGTTAACTGTTTGATTGCTGGGTGAAATAAAAAATTGGAGGACTCTGCCCAAGTGCCGACAGTTGTCGATATGTCGGCATTCATTTGTTGCACGTATACTTCCAAGGCCGTACTTTTAAATGGCGCGCCCAGCAAACGACGATGATATCTGTGGTCATCGCCATCACGCAGCATTAATCCATTCGGGAACAATTTCTTTAGGTTCATGTTCCAAGCTCGCTTGCTTGAAAAATTCTTTTGCCTATCCAGCAGCACAAATTCATTGCCTTGTGGGCTGAGCAGGTGCACCACCTTAGAGTTCAAAAAACGATTGTAATAGATGGGCCCATATTTATTGCTCATGTCATCAAAAAGCTGGTTACAGTTTTTCATAAACCGCAGGGTATGCCCAATCACCGGTAGACCTGATTCTCCGGGCACTTCTTTTAACCTTGCCGTCATCACTTATTCCTTGGTAGTCTATTTAATAGACATAATGCATATCAATACGGTGCAGCATAGAGGTCATTGAGATTACCGTCGATCAATACTTTATAAATCGAGATAGATAGTAAACAGCTTGAATATATTGATCGCAGCTCTAGCCTAAATGTTAAACTTACGATTCACCCCAATTCGCAGAGCAATTTCATGAGTTATAGCACCTTACTTTATGTAGTCGACAACAATATTCTTACCATTACTTTAAATCGACCAGAGCAACTGAACTCCTTCACGGTCGAAATGGCGAACGAGTTAATCGACGCTTTTAATCGAGCCAGCGACGATGATGAAGTCAAAGCAATTGTAGTCACTGGCGCTGGTAAAGCATTTTGCGCCGGCATGGATCTAAGTCCTGAAGGCAACGTGTTTGGATTAGACGACCACGCGAAGCCCACTATGCAAGACATGCAAACTCGAATTGATGATCCCGAGATCGTAGAAGGGGTTCGAGACACTGGGGGGCGAGTCACTCTAGCAATCTACGATTGCAAGAAACCGGTAATAGCCGCCATCAACGGCGCAGCGGTTGGTATTGGCGCCACAATGACCTGCGCAATGGATATTAGAATGGTCTCCGAAAAAGCAAGAATAGGCTTTGTTTTTAATAAGATAGGCATTACCCCTGAAGCATGTTCCAGTTGGTTCTTACCAAAGATAGTAGGCATCTCTACTGCTTTAGAGTGGTGCTACACAGGTGACATTCTTGACGCACAAACTGCACTTGAAGGACGCCTAGTGCGATCGATTTCAGCACCAGAGAACTTACTCAGTGACGCCTATAAATTAGCCGCCAAAATCACTAAGCACTCACCGGTAGCAATCGCCCTCACCCGGCAAATGATGTATCGAAATTCTGCTCAAGACCACCCGCTAGAAGCGCATAGAGTTGACTCTCTTGCCATGCACCATGTTAGTCGCAACGATGGGAAAGAAGGCGTGGCGTCATTTCTTGAAAAAAGACCAGCAGACTTCACCTCGAAAGCGTCAAACGAAATGCCAGATTTCTACCCCTGGTGGGAATGAGTTTAAACGGAAAAAACCAATAAAGCAGAGGCCAAAACCTTGATTCTACGCCGTGTTATCAAGCATTTTCGCAAGCAGGAATGGACCGCGATTTGTTTAGATTCTTTGATGGCTTTGGGCGATTGGCAGACGCATACAGGTAGGCGAGTCGTTCATTGAATCCGCGTTAAAAACGACTGGCCGAAGGGCCAAAATTTGCGGTGCATTTCTTTACTTCTGTTTCTTTGTGCATCAAAGACAAAGTACGTCTGGAACGTATTTGAATATCCGAAGGATACCCGTAGGGTGAGTCTCATGGATGATACGAATAAATGAAGGCCGTCCCCGCTTGGGGTAACGCTGAATAAACGGCTACTCTCAAAGCCCATATGAGAATGCCTATATGGATGCATTGCAGCTTAGATCTTTCGGCTGCGCTCAAGATGACGGGACTGAAGAGAGGCTCAAGATGACGGACTGAAGAGAGGCTCAAGATGACGGGACTGAATAGAGACTCAGACTGCAAATTGTAACAGAGCTAGGTCAAACCAATGACGAATTTGAGCGGTGAATACACCGCAAGCTTCTGCCAGCCATCATTATCGGCGAAGCAGAGTATTCTACATAATTCGAACCGTGCTTATCATATCTCTGGAAGATCGGGCTCCATCGCTGGCTCAGGATAGCTCAAGCCTTATGTTTTTCAAAAGCCCTATTAGCTTAACCCTTAAGCGTAGAATAGTTTCCCAATTCCCTGCCCACTTAAAATGGCTTAGAGCTTAATCATCTGCACCAAGTTAGGCTCAAATCCCAGCCGCTTATAAGCACGGACGGCTGATTCATTGGTCGAATAAACGTCAAGTTCAAATGCGCTAACGCCGTGATCGGCGGCCCATGCAATTAATGCTTTAATCACTTTATCTATTAACTGCTTGCCGCGTTGTTGTGGCACCACATACATAAAGCCAAGGTAGGCATATTTATCAGGATGAATATGCAGCTTGGAATCCTGAAGCTTTGCATAACCACAGGCGAGCAATTCACCTTCGTGCTCTGCGACGATTAAGGCCGAACAATCATCGCTAATTAGCGCTTCGATATCGTAGTAGTGAATGTCGCCGGCTTTAAGATTTAGCGCAAAGGGCCTTTCGGCCGCAATCACGCCTTGTTCAAAAACACGCAGAATTGCTAAATCTTGGAGCTGTGCTGGGCGTAGAATCATAAGCGGTATGATAAGCAGAATAAATGTAATTGCCTAGTAGGCAAAGACAAGCTTGGCCTAGCTTATTAGCAAGCCCTACCCTAGCGAAGGTTTGCTTGGCTTAGCTGTCTTATTTTGCGGTTTGCTGCGCCTACTGAAGTTTGATCGCTTCTGATCTTGGGTCTTCTCACCTGACTGACTTCTATTGCCGCCTGGCTTACCCCTTCTACCTGCCCCAGGCTTTTTAGGCTTGTTGGGCTTGGCAGGTTTAAAGTCACCTTTGGACTCGGGCAAATTGTTAAGAGGCTCAAATCCAACCAATTCCTCTCGCGGAATTTTCTTTTTAATTAAGCGTTCGATTTCCACCAGCATCTTAAACTCGTCATGACTAACCAGCGATATAGCTTCGCCCGTTGAACCCGCTCTGCCGGTACGTCCAATTCGATGAACATAATCTTCTGCTACTTGCGGCAAATCAAAATTCACTACATGCGGCAACTGCTCAATATCAATGCCGCGCGCGGCGATATCGGTCGCAACCAGCACTCGGCATTTCCCTTGTTTAAAGTCGGCGAGAGCACGAGTACGTGCACCCTGGCTCTTATTGCCATGAATTGCCGAGGCTTCAATGCCTCTACCCATCAACTTTTTAACTAATTTATTAGCACCGTGCTTAGTACGAGAAAACACCAACACTTGAAACCAATTATTTTCTTGAATGAGGTACGAAAGCACTTCGGTCTTTTGAGACTTTTCAACCACGATCAGTCGCTGCGTGACTGTGTCAACGGTGGTGTTCGGAGCACTGACCGAGACTTCAACAGGATCGATTAAAAAGGTTTTTGCTAACTGTCGAATATCTTGAGAAAACGTTGCGGAAAACAATAACGTTTGGCGCTTCTTTGGACACAATTTGATAATTCGGCGAATATCGTGAATGAAACCCATGTCAAGCATGCGATCGGCTTCGTCCAGAACCAACACTTCCAATTTATCAAACTGGACCGCGTTTTGGTTATGTAGATCTAGTAGTCGACCTGGAGTCGCAATCAAAACATCAACACCACCACGCAGGCGCTGCATTTGCGGGTTTATCTTCACTCCGCCGAACACAACCGCTGATTTAATGTTTTGGAACTGCCCATAAGTTTCGACGCTGGCGGCAATCTGCGCAGCTAATTCGCGGGTTGGCGTAATGATCAACACCCTAGCTTGATTTCCGGTGCCCTTAGGTTTTTCTACTTCTGCCAAGCGATGCAGAATTGGCAAGGTGAAACCTGCCGTTTTACCCGTGCCGGTTTGCGCGGCAGCCATAATATCTCGGCCTTCCAGAACGACTGGTATGGCTTTTTCTTGGATCGGGGAAGGCTTGTCATAGCCTTGTAACTTGATAGCGTCCAAGAGTTCTTGGGCGAGACCTAAATCGGTAAAATTCATGCTGTGTCACTAAGTCTGATCACTTAAGACCAGGAGTATTGAAATCGAGCGCAGACTACCTCATTCAGACCATTATTGCTATGGATACCCTAACGAATACCTAGGCAAGGGAAATTTAGATTTCATGACCCAATGTAAGGTCAGCTTAGCGTCTGGATTTGAAAAAAGCCTTCAGCATTATTGCACTTTGCTCAGCCATCAGCCCAAACTCCACGTCACATCGATGGTTTAGCTTTTCGTTTTGCAACACGTTTAGAGCTGATCCAGCAGCGCCCGCTCGGGGTTCAGCCGCACCAATCAGAACTCGTTCAATCCTGGCGTGTATAAGGGCTCCGGCGCACATCGCACAAGGCTCCAACGTTACGTAAAGCTGGGTGTTAGGCAAGCGATAATTCTTTTTACTCTGACACGCAGCACGAATCGCATTTATCTCTGCATGTGCGCTAGCATCATTACTGGATATGGGCGCATTAGACCCTTCTCCAATAATCTTACCGTTTTCAACCAAAACAGCGCCAACCGGCACTTCACCATGTTGCTGGGCATAGGCTGCCAACTCCAAGGCGCGCCGCATAAACCCTTGTTCTAGGTCAGAGTATTGCTTCATAGGCTGGCTACACGACGCTCAATTCCTGCGCGCTCTAAGATTCTCGCCGAAAATTCTTCAATGGATAGTTGAGTGGTGTCGATATAGGGGACTCGATACTGGCGGTAGAGTGTTTCTGCCTGGCGTACCTCGTCTACACAATTACGTAAACTTGCATAGGTACTATTAGGTTTACGTTGATTGCGAATTTCCGCTAGTCGCCCTGGGCGTATGGTAAGGCCAAACAATTTTTTTCGATGATCAATCAAAGCAGTAGGCAACTTATTGGTTTCTAGATCGTCTGGTATCAGCGGATAGTTAGCAGCCTTAATACCAAACTGCATGCCCAAATAAATACTCGATGGGGTTTTGCCTGTGCGTGACACGCCAATCAAAATAATATCGGCATCTGCATATCGGTGCAGTTGCATTCCATCGTCGTTAGCGAGTGCGAAATGTACTGCATCAATTCTGGCCGAATAAGCCTTATCGGCTTCGCGACTGTCCTCACGAAAAATCGCCGGATGACCTACTGTATGGGATGATTTAACCCCTAACTCATCTTCCAGAGGGGCTAAAAATGTTGAAAACACATCTATATAATAGCAATTGGCCTGCTTAATTATTTCACTGACTTCTGCTTTAACAATGGTGTCAATTACAATCGGTCGCTCGCTAACCGTTTGCGCCTCTTGGTTAATCTCTCTGGCAATGCGGGCGGCTTTTTCGGGTGTATCAACGAAAGGCTTGGTGACACTTTCAAATTGAATCTGACTAAACTGTGCGAGTAAGCTCTTACCCAAATTCTCCGCGGTCATACCGGTACTGTCCGAGAGGAAGAACACTTTTCTTTTCATAGGATTCATCATTCAATTACGGCTACTTTGTGGGTTTTATTAGCCCATCGCAGCGCATTGTTAGGTTCATTTCTGCTATTATTCGCGCACCAACAACTTCGCCAAAACAACGTGTTCCTAACGTAAGAACTGGCCATAAATAACTTAAAAATAGAGAGTTATCACCTTGATCGACTACATAATCAGCTTGGATCAGCTTACCATAAATGATGTTGAAAGAGTCGGCGGCAAGAATGCCTCACTCGGCGAAATGATCGGAAACTTGAGCACTTTGGGTGTGTCAGTGCCTACCGGTTTTGCCACAACAGCTCATGCCTATCGTGAGTTCTTAGCACGAGATGGCTTGGATAAAAGAATTAACGATCGGCTAAGTACCCTAGACGTCAATAACATCAGTGACTTGACATCGGCGGGTTCAGACATTCGCTCTTGGATTATTGACACCCCCTTTCAGGCGGCATTCGATTCTGCCCTTGATCAAGCATTTATCAACATGCAAGACGGCAATCAAGGATTGAAGGTTGCGGTGCGGTCATCGGCGACTGCCGAAGACCTACCCGACGCTTCGTTTGCTGGGCAACAAGAAACGTTTCTAAATATTGAAGGGCTGGCTGCGGTAAAACAAGCTGTGCATGAGGTATTTGCATCACTTTTCAATGATCGCGCTATTTCTTACCGTGTGCACCAAGGTTATGCGCATGAGAACGTGGCGCTTTCGGCAGGTATCCAGCGCATGGTTCGCAGCGAGACTGGCGCAGCTGGCGTGATGTTCACCCTAGACACCGAATCAGGCTTTGATGATGTTGTGTTTGTGACTTCGTCCTATGGTTTAGGTGAAACAGTGGTGCAAGGTTCAGTCAACCCCGACGAGTTTTATGTGCACAAGCCGACGTTAAATGCGGGCCGACCCGCTGTGGTACGCCGAAACCTCGGCAGTAAATTGATCAAAATGATCTATTCCAATGAAACTACGGCCGGGCGTTCGGTAGATACCGTAGAAGTCGACCGCGTCGAACAACGAGCGTTTTCCATCAGCGATGCCGATGTTGAAGAACTCGCTAGACAAGCATTAATCATTGAGCAACATTATGGTCGCCCGATGGACATTGAATGGGCTAAAGATGGCGATGATAAGAAACTATACATCGTTCAAGCGCGCCCTGAGACCGTGGCTAGCCAGGCTGATACCACTACTAAAATCAGTTACCAGCTGAACGAATCTGGCAAAATTTTGGCTGAAGGAAGGTCAATTGGCCAGCGTATCGCCAGCGGAAAAGTACGTAAAGTATTAAGCATTGATGAAATGGATATTGTCCAAGACGGCGATATATTGGTCACCGACATGACCGACCCCGACTGGGAACCTGTGATGAAACGAGCCGCTGCGATTGTCACTAATCGTGGTGGGCGAACTTGCCATGCGGCAATTATTGCGCGCGAACTCGGCGTTGCGGCTATCGTAGGTTGTGGCGACGCTACTGAAAAACTTGAAGACGGCGCGCCAGTCACCGTATCGTGCGCCGAAGGCGATACCGGCTTTATTTATGCAGGTGAATTGGATTTCGAAAAAATCACAACTCAGCTCGACGGTATGCCCGAGATCCCGTTCAAGATTATGCAAAACGTGGGCAACCCTGACAGGGCATTCACATTCGCCCAATTGCCTCACGAGGGCATTGGGCTAGCTCGCTTAGAATTCATCATTAATCGAATGATCGGCGTTCATCCAAAGGCCTTAATTGAATACGAGCGTCAATCGACGGATGTTAAAGCCATTATTGACGAATACAGCGCAGGCTACGACTCACCAACCGATTTCTTTGTTAAAAAATTGTCTGAAGGAATCGCGACCTTAGGTTGTGCCTTTAGCCCAAAACCAGTCATCGTTCGATTATCGGATTTCAAGTCCAATGAATATGCGCACATGGTAGGTGGGCATGACTACGAACCTGATGAAGAAAACCCAATGTTGGGATTTAGAGGCGCATCAAGATACATTGCACCCAGCATGCGCGACTGCTTTGAATTAGAATGTCAGGCCGTTAAGTACGTTCGCGATGTTATGGGCTTGACCAACATTGAGATCATGATTCCCTTTGTGCGTACTACCGACGAAGCCGCGCAAGTCATCCAATTACTAGAAGCCAACGGCCTAACCCGTGGCGAAAATGGCCTCAGAGTTATTATGATGTGCGAGCTTCCGGCTAACGCGGTGCTGGCTGATGAATTTCTCGAATATTTTGATGGCTTCTCTATCGGCTCAAACGACATGACGCAGCTAACGCTCGGCCTGGACCGTGACTCGGCTATCGTTTCTCACTTGTTTGATGAGCGTAACCCGGCAGTCATGAAAATGCTGTCCATGGCCATAGAAGCCTGTAATAAGGCCGGCAAATACGTTGGAATTTGTGGCCAAGGCCCGTCAGATCACCCTGAGTTAGCAGAGTGGTTATTTAAACAGGGTATTGACTCCGTGTCGCTAAACCCAGACTCAGTAGTCGAAACCTGGGAACGACTAGCCAAGTTGGCTTAAGTACGACTTTAGGTTGGTGCGGACTGGGTTTGTCTAAAAGAGCTTCGCACCTTAGACATCACTGACATAAAAAGCGCCGGAAGTATTCGGCGCTTTTTATGTCAAATTCTATTTTATGGCGTATTCCTATAACGCTCAGCTTCGAACGCCTAGCCATCAATCTGTTTGTCTTCACGAGCTTGAAACTCCGCCATGAATTTTTCGATTCGTTTGGCATTGGCACCTAAGTCGCTTATACCAATGCGAGATACGGAGCGCATATCAATCGCTGAACCGCCTTCCAGACGCTCTGTTATTCTAATCACCACATCATCTTTGAAAGCCCAAAGTTTGGTGATCTCGGTTGCTTCAATCACGCCAGCAACCGCGTTTTCGGCAACCATATCCCAGTCAAAATAGGAAACAATCCCGAGTGCGATTCTGTGCGCTTGGAGCGGCGTTAGTTCCGTGACCAGCGTCTTAACATTTGGATAGGCCTTAGTCTGTACATCTGCAAGTAATGAAGTTTGATACTCAAGCGAATTATCATCTTTTGTGCGTAGCTCAGCAATATGCTCGAATTGAGGTGGGTTAATCGTGTCAGTACTAATGTTATGGATTGCTGGCACGCTGCGCGCCACTACAATTTGTGTCCCTATCCCCAATAATGGCAAAAGACTTAAGATCATCGCCAAGCGGGCGGCTTTAGAACCTTGAGGATTGCTCTCACGTTGTATCAGCCAATAGATAAGACTCACCACAAATATTGCAGCTGCCAAAAACAAGGTATATCTAATACCAACGAAACTGATACTGAAATCAAATGCGCCCAACCTTGTGCCCAACACTGAAAGCGGAAAACCCAATACCGCCAAATAAGATAGCCGTTTTAATAAATTGCCCATGTTTGTCCCTATAAAATTAAATACATACTAAATTAGTCACTAAGACTATCGGATTGTGCGAATTAAAACCAGAAGCGGCGTCTAACTCAAATTATTTTTTTGTGGCTAGGTAGTAAATAGTTGCTACAACATCGACACGCATGACCTTGGCAAGTTCGAACTATCGCGCTGAAAGTGATGTGAGTTTGCCTGATAAAGTTTGATTGGGCTCAAACTCTAAGCCAGCTAGCAGTTCGTCCGCTAAATCTGGACGATTACAAACCAACACCATGTCGCAACCCGCATAAATCGCCCTTTGGGCACTCAGCACTATCGACCCATCGTCCTGCGCATCGATTGCCCCCTGCATGGTTAGATCATCGCTGAAAATCACCCCATCAAAGTCTAACTTCTGTCGCAGCACATCCTGCAACCAAAAACTTGAGTAGGTCGGTATTTCAGCATCACAGGCATCGAATAACACATGTGCAGTCATTACGCCTTGAATCTCATCAACCAATTCGCGGTAGGGGATCAGATCGTGGTCTTGAATTTGTGAGAGTGTTCGACTATCGCTAGGCAGGCAGTGGTGAGAATCGCCGCTAACGCCACCATGACCAGGAAAGTGCTTGGCGATCGCCACCATCCCCGCTGAATGCATACCGTCAATATAAGCGCCTAACAACTCAGTTGCAGCATTGGGGTTGGGATGAAAACAACGGTTACCAATCACTTCACTGTCTATTGATGTGATATCAAAAACCGGTGCAAAACTAAAATCGACTCCCACCAGAAGTAATTCACTGGCCATAAGTTTAGCCGACTCATAGGCTCGCATTGGCGCGGTATGCTTATCTTGATCCCAGAGTTCCCCAAAATCAGCAGCGGCTGGTAAAGGCGAAAAGCCTTTTTTAAAACGTTGCACCCGACCGCCCTCTTGATCCACAGCGACTAATAACGCCGGAGTTCGTAGGCTTTTAATCTCTCCAATTAGCGCTGTGACCTGCTGACTGTCGTCAAAATTTCTAGCGAACAGGATTACTGCAC
>CAWUWF010000184.1:0-13217 GCA_963925935.1 uncultured Arenicella sp.
CCACACCGGCTACCATGCGCGTGGTACAAATTGAACCGGGGCCAATACCAACTTTAACTGCATCAGCACCCGCTTTAGCCAAATCCAGCGCCGCTGCAGCCGTGGCGATATTACCGCCAATAACTTGTACCTGAGGATAGGCTGATTTAATTCTCCTTACCACATCGATAACACCGACAGAATGGCCGTGTGCAGTATCAACCACGATCACATCTACCCCAGCTTCAACCAGCAAATGAGTTCGCTCATCGGTGTCTACGCCAACGCCAACGGCAGCGCCGGTCCGTAAACGACCATTAACATCCTTGCTAGCATTGGGATGGTCGGTAGACTTTTGAATATCTTTAACCGTGACTAAGCCTCGTAGTTTGAACTCATCATCAACTATCAATACTTTTTCTATCCGGTGTTCATGTAACAAGTATTGAATTTCGTCTTTACTGGCACCTTCTTTCACCGTAATAAGACGATCTTTTTGGGTCATTGCTATTGCAACAGGCTCATCAAGGCGAGTTTCAAAACGAAGGTCGCGTGAAGTCACAATACCGACCAGATTATCGCCTTCAACGACGGGCACACCAGAAATATGGTGGCGTTGGGTAAGCGCAATAACGTCGCCAATACTTGTTTTCGGTGATACCGTAATAGGATCACTGATCACACCACTCTCGAATTTTTTCACTTTCGAGACGTGTTTGGCTTGCAGCTCAGGCGTCATATTCTTATGAATTACGCTGAGACCGCCCTCTTGCGCCAAACAAATGGCCATCTTGGCTTCGGTAACGGTATCCATCGCAGCAGAAAGCAATGGTATGCCCAGTCGAATTTCGCGGGTGAGTTGTGTAGAGAGATCGACGTCACGAGGAAGAACCGCCGACTTTGCCGGGGTTAAAAGAACGTCATCAAAGGTGAGTGCTAGTTTGATATTTTCCATCGCGGAATTATACGCAGGTTAAATTCAGATTCAAGATCTGCAAGCACAACAAATCTTAATCTTTTGACATGTTTGGTCAGTCGATGCGGATAGTGAAGCCTTCACAGGCTGCTAAAGTGGTCTGCACAGGAATTTATAATTGAGCCTGCTTAACTGACTCTGATAATCTTTAAGGTGTTGGTGTGGCCGTCAACGCCTACCAAATCACCATAAGTTATTGCCACGTAGTCACCAGACTTAAGCTCCACAACTTCGCGTACCGCTTCAATCGCATCACTAAGCAAGTCATTGCGGTCTTCCTCGAAAGGCAAATGAGCAGACAACACACCCTTGTACAGCGCCACCCTGTTCAGGGTCGGCTGCTTGGACGACATCGCTACCATCGGCAGATGAGTTTTAATCCTAGACATCCAAAGCGCGGTACTGCCGGATTCGGTCAGACAAACAATAGCCCTAATTGATTTAAAATGATTCGCTAAGTACATTGAAGCCATCGCAATCGACTCGTCAACATACTCAAAATTACATTCAACGCGATGTTTGCTGACCTGAGTTAGTTCATTTTTTTCGGTTGCAATAATCACATCATAAACAGTCTTGACCACTTCCAAAGGGAAGTCGCCCACTGCGGTCTCAGCTGACAACATAACAGCATCGGCATAGTCAAAAACGGCATTAGCAACGTCAGACACTTCTGCTCGAGTCGGCACCGGGCTGCTTATCATGCTCTCCATCATTTGCGTCGCCACAATGACAGGCTTGTTCAGAACGCGTGCTCGTTGGACGATTTGCTTTTGAATGGATGTAACGCGCTCAAAGCCAATTTCAACCGCCAAATCACCGCGCGCAACCATCACTCCATCAGAAGCATTAATCATTTCATCTATCAATTGCTGGGTCTCCACCACCTCTGCACGCTCAATTTTAGAAATCAGCTTAGCAGTGCACCCGGCTTCATCTAGAAGTCGTCGAGCATCTAACATGTCTTGCGCATTGGATGGAAACGACACACAAAGGTAATCAATATCTTGCGTGCTGGCGAATTTGATATCACCCAAGTCCTTTGGGGTCAGCGCATCTTCTGCAAGCCCGCCGCCTTTTAAGTTGAGTCCCTTGCGTGATGATAAGACGCTACCGACTGTTACTTTAGTCGTGATCGCATTGCCTTCAACTGAAACTACCTCCAGTTGAACACGCCCGTCGTCGAGCATCAGGACCCTGCCCGGGCCGCAACTTTCAGCCAAGGTTGCACAGCGATAACTAACACCTTCTGCGCTACCCAGTTCATCGTCTATATCAGAATCAAGAAGCAGTACCTGCCCCACTGTGAGGTCGATTTTCTCTCCGATAATCGCACCGATTCTTATTTTTGGACCCTGTAAGTCTCCTAGAATACAAACCGACCGCTTCAGATTATTCGCTGCAGTTCTCACTGATGCAATCGCCTGTGCATGAGAATCAAGAGAGCTATGTGAAAAATTAATCCGAAATACGCTACAACCGTTCGCTATCAACTGCTCTAGCATATCGACATTGCTGGATGCGGGCCCTAGAGTCGCGACAATTTTTGTGCGGTTAGCATTGTTAATTTTGTAATTATTCTTCATTAATCGATGATTCCAAGTCCAATTTAGTTGCTAATTGATCAGTTTGTTAATATCAGGCGCACAATAGCGTAACAATATTACAGTAGCATGTTAATCACTAATGCCTCGATGAGTGGCATTTCAAGCTTTACTACGAACTTGGCCCGCAAGGATGCTACGGGTCTTTGTTATAGTGAAATTGACGCTTTAAAGCACCTGGGTAAACTAAAGAAATGAAAAAAGGCCGTGATACACAAGCACACGACCTTTTTTATTTTCAAAGCAAAGAGCCTTCAGCTCGCTGCCAGAGCAGCTTCAAGAGCCCTTAGCCTGCGGCCAGAGTAGCTTTAGGAGCCTTTAGCCCGCTGCCAAAGCAGCTTTAAGAGTACTGCCCATTTCAGACGGATTCACGGTCACGTGAACACCCGCGTCTCTTAGTGCATCGATCTTAGACTGAGCGGTACCTTGACCGCCAGAGATGATCGCGCCAGCGTGGCCCATCCGTTTTCCAGGAGGCGCCGTTACACCTGCAATAAAA
Source organism: uncultured Arenicella sp. (assembly GCA_963925935.1). Lineage (GTDB taxonomy): Bacteria > Pseudomonadota > Gammaproteobacteria > Arenicellales > Arenicellaceae > Arenicella. Next base: position 3,059 of record CAWUWF010000184.1, read on the forward strand.
CCAGCAACTGGCTTGGTCATATTGTCTTTGATCCAAGCGGCACATTCTTCTTCATCTGTACCACCGATTTCACCACACATCACAACCGCTTCAGTTTCTGGATCATCGTTGAACATCCTCAAGACATCTATGTGCTTCATGCCATTTACTGGGTCGCCGCCAATGCCGACACAGGTCGATTGGCCCATACCTAATTGAGTTAGCTGATGCACCGCCTCATAGGTCAAAGTGCCCGAACGTGAAACCACGCCAATACTGCCCTTCTTATGAATGTAGCCCGGCATGATGCAAATCTTAACTTCTTCAGGAGTGATTACCCCTGGGCAGTTAGGACCGACAAGAATAGTTTTGCTGCCCATTTTACGCATTCGATCACGGGTTTTAATCATGTCGGCAACTGGAATGCCTTCAGTAATACAAATCACCAAATCCAACTCAGCGTCTACCGCTTCGTCAATGGCAGCTGCGGCAAAACGCGGCGGCACATAAATCACTGACGCGTTAACTCCGTGCTGCTCTTTTGCTTGTGCGACCGTATTCAGCACAGGAATACCCTGAACACTCTGGCCTGCTTTACCGGGCGTAACGCCGGCAACAAAGCAATCGCGACCAAAGGCGTAATCTAGGCATTGAGCTGTGTGAAATTCACCGGTCTTGCCGGTGATTCCCTGAGTCACAATACGCGTATCTTTATTAATTAGAATCGACATAGTAAGAACCCTTTAAGCTTTAACCGCAGCAGCGATTTTCTCTGCAGCGTCGGCCATTGTGATAGCCGTTTGTAGTTTGACATCAGACTCGTCCAAAATGGCACGACCCTGCTTAACATTGGTGCCTTCGAGGCGAACCACTAAAGGCACACTCAAGCCGACTTCTTTTGCCGCAGCAACAATGCCTTCAGCGATCACGTCACATTGCATGATGCCACCGAAAATATTTACCAAAATGCCTTCTACTTTTGGATTGGCTAACATGATTTTGAACGCTTCAGTGACTTGCTCTTTATTAGCGCCACCGCCAACATCAAGGAAATTGGCTGGCTCGCCACCATATAATTGAATAATGTCCATGGTCGCCATTGCTAGACCGGCACCATTGACTAAGCAGCCGATGTTACCGTCTAAAGAGATATACGACAGACCCCATTTAGAGGCTTCGATCTCGTTCGCATCTTCTTCAGTTAAGTCACGGTAGGCTACGATTTCAGCTTGGCGATACAAGGCATTTGAATCGATATTAAACTTCGCATCTAAGGCAACAATTCGATTATCACCAGTCACCACCAATGGATTGATCTCTGCTAGTGACGCATCAGAAGCGACAAACGCTTGATAGAGCCCCTCTAAAAAGTCAGCACCCTCTTCGATAGCGACATCAGGAATACCAATTTTGGAACAAACGTCTTTGGCTTCAGCTCTATCTAGACCACTGGAAGGATCTACATAAATCTTAAGGATTTTTTCAGGAGTCTGTTCGGCAACTTCTTCAATATCCATGCCGCCTTCGGAACTACACATCAACACAACTTTTTGCGTTTCGCGGTCAACCAGCGCACCGACATAAAGCTCGTTTGCGATATCTGCACCTTCTTCGATATAAAGACGGTTAACAAGTTTGCCTTCAGGGCCTGTTTGAGGCGTTACCAACTGCATTCCAAGAATCTCTGTCGCGTATTCGCGCAATTGCTCAGGACTAGTGGCTACTTTGACACCACCGCCTTTACCTCGGCCGCCGGCGTGAATCTGGGCTTTAACAACCCATACCTTGCCACCTAATTCTGCCGCCGCCACCACTGCTTCTTCTACTGAAAAGCAAGGAATACCGCGAGGCGTCGTAACGCCATATTTCCTCAGGATTTCTTTACCCTGATACTCATGAACATTCATTATGCATTCACCTTTTTAAGATTAATAAGATCATCGTCTTTGTGATTCGGCAAGCTTTGATAGCGCACCTGCAAAAAAGTGTCGAAATGATACTCTTTTTTGGATTGTTTCGGTAGATCAAAAGCCACAAACCGACTTAAATCTAATAAAAAGAAGGCTTGGTTTAGAACGGGCTTTGCTGCATCATCGCGTTTATCTATAAAATCAAATAATGGCTATCTACCCGCCACCCACAATGCCTAAAACCAGCCCAATGTCTGCTGCCAGCGCTGGCTTTATCTTCGCCATTGGCAGTGCCGCCCTATTTGCCGTTCGCCCGATATTCGTGAAATTGGTCTACGCGCAGGGTATCGACAGCACTACTCTAATTGCATTTAGAATGCTGTTCTCAATGCCGGTCTACGCAATCATGCTGTTATGGCTTCTAAGAGACCCGGCAAAAAAGTCCAAGCTAAGCCTCAAAGCCATTGTTTCAAGCAGCATTATCGGTCTGTTCGGTTACTATTCCGCTAGTTTCTTAGACCTTATTGGATTGCAATACGTCACCGCACAACTCGGTAGAATGATTTTATATATCTACCCAACATTGGTCGTGATTCTAGGGGTGATATTTTTCAGGGAAAGGGTCACATGGCGAATGCTAGTCTCCTTAGCAATAACTTATGTTGGGGTTGCAGTAATTTTTGGGCATGATCTGCAACAGTTTGGCGACAACGTAATTGTTGGGGCTTTGTTCATCGTGGGTAGTGCATTGTCATTTGCGATTTATTTAATTTTCAGCAAATCACTGATCACCGAACTGGGTAGCCGAGTATTCACTTGCATCGCGTTGATATCCGCTAGCCTGGGGATTTTCATTCATTATGCACTAACTCGCTCAATCCTGACCCCTCAAGTCAATGCAGTCGGTCTGTCTTGGATTTTGGTCATTGCCATTTTTTGTACGGTGATTCCTACGTTTTTTACGACAGCAGCGGTCGCGAGGATTGGTGCCAACAAGACCGGCATTGTGGCAATGATTGGCCCAGCCTTTACCAGCAGTTTTGCAGTCTTGATATTAGGCGAAGATTTTACCATCTACCACGCGATTGGGATAATCATGGTGGTGATGGGCGTTTGGTATTTACATCGTGAGAAAACGGCTAATTAATCAGACAAAAACACTTATCACAGTGCATGCTATTGCACGCACTAATTGCTAGGAATTTTTTGAGCCGCATCATCAACTTGTTTAGCTGCCAACTGTTCAGCCTCGGTCATCGTTTGCTGGGCAGCTATCGCTTGCAAGGTCTGTCGGTCTGCTTCAGATAATTGCGCCAATTCCCTAACGCTACTGGCTTCAAAGTTTAGCTCTTGCATTTTCGAAAACTTACTAAGCGATTTCAATATCGACTGGTCTAAGTCGCTAGCGGCTGTGCTTGCAACCATTCCCGATGGTCCTGACCATCCCTCGTTCGCCACTACCGTCGTCAAACCAAGGGCGCTCGGTTGATCTACATCCAATTGACTGCTTTGCTGAGCCATTGGAGTTAAAGTTGAAGTTTCTGTTGGCTCTGTATCTGAGCATGCAGCTAGTCCGAATATTATTAAAAGAGAACTTAAATACAGCTTTCTTCTTTCATTTAGGGTCTTAGTGGCACCACCTGTAACAATCATCATTGCGAGTTGATCTAGTCGATTTCAAGGATCCCTTATAATATTAAAAACTGGCTACGCTAAGCAATCTCAATTACTACTCTTTCATAAATTAAATAAAAAAGACAGCCCTAAATTTAGGGCTGTCTTGACGAGCCACCGACTACCTATAAAAGGTCTCGTGAGGCTCCTTGATAATATGCTAGCTGGTAAATTCTGGGTACGCCTCCAGCCCGCATTCAGACACATCAACACCTTCATATTCTTCTTCCGGGCTAACGCGTATACCCATTGTGGCCTTCAATGCGAACCAAACAATAAAGCTTGTGGAAAACACCCAAACGAAAATTGTGGCTGCTCCGATCAACTGACCTGAGAATGAAGAGTTCTCTGGATTGGTTACCGGCACCAACATTAATCCAAGAAAGCCTACCACGCCGTGAACAGAGATCGCACCTACCGGATCATCTAGCTTAAGTTTATCTAAAGTAAGAATCGAGAACACCACTAATACTCCACCTGCAGCGCCGAATAGAGTCGCCAAAAGTGGGGTTGGGGTCGATGGTTCAGCGGTAATTGCGACTAAGCCGGCCAGTGCGCCGTTTAGAGCCATAGTTAAATCAGCTTTACCAAATAATAATCTAGCAGTCAACAGAGCAGCAATCAGTCCACCTGCAGCAGCGGCATTAGTATTCATAAAAACAATCGCAACTGAATTAGCGGACTCTACCGATGCCGTGGCTAATACTGATCCACCGTTAAAACCAAACCAGCCCATCCATAATATGAACGTCCCGAGGGTCGCCAGTGGAAGGTTCGCGCCTGGAATCGCCCGCGGCTTTCCATCGCTAGAATACTTACCTTCGCGTGCACCCAGCAAGATCACCCCAGCCAAGGCAGCGGCAGCACCCGCCATATGCACAATGCCTGAGCCAGCGAAATCAGAGAAACCAAGATCACCTAAAGTATAAAGGCCGAACACCGACTGCCCATTCCAAGTCCAAGCGCCTTCCATTGGATAGATAAAGCCTGTTAGTACCACGGCGAACGCCAAGAACGCCCAAAGCTTCATGCGCTCTGCAACTGCGCCTGAGACAATTGACATGGCGGTGGCTACAAAGACTACCTGAAAGAAGAAATCTGCCGACGGTGCATAGCTTGCCTTGTCTTGCGCACTCGCACCAGCCACACCATCACCGCCGATACCGGCTAAGAATGTAGTAAAATCCCCTCCGCCATACATAATGGAGTAGCCGCAGATCATGTACATGGTACAGGCTACGGCATATAGGGCAACATTCTTAGTTAATATCTCGGTGGTGTTCTTGGAGCGAACCAGCCCCGCTTCGAGCATTGCGAAACCTGCTGCCATCCACATAACAAATGCACCGCATATTAAAAAATGAAAGGTGTCGAGTGCGTATTGCAGTTCAAAAATTTGGTTTTCCATACTGTTCTCTTTGTTTGAAATTAGTGAATATTTTTAGAGTTCTATTGATAAGGTCTTGAGCTAAATAGCTTCTTCGCCAGACTCGCCTGTTCGAATACGAATTACTTGGGTTAATTCAGTGACGAAAATCTTACCGTCACCGACCTTGCCATTATTTGCAGCTTGAGCAATCACCTCCACGGTTTGATCAAGCGTAGCGTCCGTAACTGCAACCTCTATCTTGATCTTAGGCATGAAATCAACGTTGTATTCAGCGCCCCTATAGAGTTCTGTATGGCCTTTCTGGCGTCCAAATCCTTTAACTTCTGTAACCGTCATCCCTTGTAGACCGATGCCTGAAAGAGCATCTCGGACATCGTCAATTTTGAACGGTTTTATTATTGCTGTGACGAGCTTCATCGCATTTCACCTTGTTAAATTAATTGAAATTATTGTAGATACTCTTCCCTAAGCAATTCTCGTGCCAACTTTTAGGATTATTGGAATTTAGCCATATCGACACTAGCAAAGCGCTTAACTGAAATAAGTTTGGCCATCATGGAGCTGTTCATGCTTAGAATTGGGGCATCCTTGCCTTGCTCGCACCAATGCGGTGCAAGCAAGGGTTCCATTGACGATGCAATCTAGAGCACTACCACCTTATTTGGGGTAGCCGTTGCCTAAACATACGATTTACAAAGTTGGCACGGTACTTGCTTAACATTCAGTGTTGGTCAGATTTAAGTTCCAGTTCATTAATCTGAGCAACAAACAACAAATAGATAAACCAATCCATGACAACACACAGATCATGATATTAAAGATCGAGAGGATCATATGAAAAGCTCTATTAAACTACTTGGCGGCTGCGTACTTGCATCAGCTTTATTACTTCCAACAGCACAAGCACAAGTATCAGCGAACGTAGCAATTCAATCTGATTACGTATGGCGCGGTATTTCTCAAAACCTAAAAGATCCAGCAATTCAAGGCGGCTTTGACTACGAACATGAATCAGGCTTCTATGCAGGGGTTTGGGGATCAAGCGTTGACTTTGGTGGCGTCGAAAGCACAGAGTTCGACGTATATGGAGGCTGGGGCACAGAGCTTGAGAATGGCTTAGGGATAGACGTGGGTGTAATTGAATACACCTATCACGGTGGCGATGGTGCCAGTGACTCGAACTTCACAGAAGTTTACCTTGGGCTTAGCCATTCAGGCTTTAGCCTTACCTATTATGCTGGCGATGAGTTCGATGACCTTATCGAAGCGAGCTATGGCTATGACTTTGAGAGTGGCTTTTCGCTTGCAGCCACCTATGGCGATTATGATGCGTATAGCTATTACAACTTTGGTGTTGCAATTGAAGTCGCTGGAATCGGCCTTGACCTGACCTATTGGGATACCGATGTCGATGCTGATAATCTTGCTGATGGACGTGCAGTGTTTACCATCTCTAAGGAATTCTAGATCGCAAAACATCGTAGTAATTTAAGATAGATTGTTTTTATTATTAAGGTCGCTGTCAAAACAGCGACCTTAATTTACCTTCTATGATGTTTGACCATTAAGACGCGCTGCTAACCATATCCACAAGTTCATTAACAGTATCTGTATTCCTATCTATGCCAGGGACGCCCAGACATGACTCAATGTTGGCGATCAATGCTGAACGGCGCATCCAGATAAAGTACAGTATCGATTAACTCTACACACTCTGTACTCAACGCTAACCTAGCGAGCTTGTCTTTATCCAAATTCGGAGCAACTGCGCAGTAAGGCAATATATTTAACCACTGTGCACCCAAATCATCGCAGTTTTACTGGATGTTACTTTATCTCGAGTTGTTTCTCTAAGTCGGCGATCACAGTTTCCATTTGATCGACCTTGGCGCGGGTTTTAGCAAGTACTTCTTTTTGAATATCCAATTCCTCTCGCGACACTATATCTAAGTCACTGATCACGTCTTGAATTGCAGCACGTACATTGTCCTTAACGTCTTTGCTTAAGGCGTCAGGAACCGCAGCTTTTGCGGTTTGCATGATGCGGTCAATAATTTCGGCCGCCGTATTTGGATAATCACTCATGGCGCTACTATAACCAAGTTACTAAAGGGATTCTAGCCCTGTTTTGATGAGTACGTATCAGGCCATCCGCAGTGTTTGCATAAGCTCGAATCGTCGGCCCATAGCCCGCTCTAACCACTGCGTCTTGAACTTCACCACCGATTCCGGCCAGATCCTCTAGACTCGGGGATACCCCTCCTTCATAGCCTCAAGCGTTTTAGTGCTCTCATGCAGACCCAACATTCCGGCAGAGGGTGCAATCAACGCGGTCTACACAGACTGATTCGCTCCCCTACTCGCATTTCAGCAACTTGCTCGCGAACAATCTCGTTGCACACCTATGCTTTATCGAGGTAATGGAAAGTTGTTTTGCTCATAGGGTCACCGTAATCGTTTTAGAGTCCTGCTGGTAAATAACGTTGCTAATTAAGCAATGTTGTTCGCATCAATAAGAACTCACTACTTCTAACAATACTAAGTCGAATGAATTCACTGAGGATATCGAATAAGATATAGTTCAGCTGCGTTTAATAGGCTGTTCACTTATCCACAAAAGCTGTGGATAACTTTGTGTACAAAGCGCTTAAGATCTTGTACTTACAGCACGTTGAGAAGTTTGATTAATTTTTAATCAATTTAAATAATCATTCAATATCAAAGTCTTATGAAACATTTGAAACTATATATTCAAACATGCCCTCTAATCCACTATAACTGTCTTGCCAATTTAGACTGTGAACAACTTAGCTCACTAGCTCGAATACGCAATTCATTAACCACAAACTCCCTATGCAGAATGTTAACTTAATTAAACGAATCATCGTCATGATCTACGACGGCTTCTTGCTAGTGGGCGTGACCCTTGTGGGCTATGCCTTACTGTTTTTATTGATGTCCGTCTTACCTGCAGGGTTTGAGGGATCTGCGCTCAGCAAGGTAATTAAGGTTGCTTACCTTGTCGGTATTTCATTTACCTTCTACGCCTGGTTTTGGACGCATGGAGGCCAAACCTTAGGAATGAAGGTTTGGCATTTATACTTAGTCGATCACAACGGGAAATTCGTTTCTTGGCAAAGGTCAGCGCTAAGATATCTGGGCGCACTGATTTCATGGGGGCTGTTAGCGGGCATCCTATTGTTAGCCGATGTTGAACGCTGGTATCTGGCAATTGGTTTAGGCTTTGTCTGGTCGTTATTCAATCGTAATAAGCTGAGCTGGCACGATGCCTTGAGCGGATCTCGAATAGTGCAAATGCCGACTGGGGATAAGAAAGCTAAGACTAAAGGGACATCTTGATTATTTAGTTTGGCTTACATCCTAAAGTGGATCACAGGCGTATCGCCTACCGGCTATAGCTTCGACCGCCTGCAACCTCGGCATCAGGCCAATACGACTTGCTGTTTGCGAAAAACGCTATTGAGCCTGATCCTTTTGATTCATTCAGATGCATCTAGATGCCAATTTGTTTTAAGAAAAATTAGTCAAAAAAACGCATAACTAATATAAATTAGACTATTCGACGAATCATATAAATACTCAGAAAACACACTAACAGTGTCGGTAAAAAAGCGCCAATAAAGGGAGGGATATTAAATAGTGGCACAAAATAGGTGAACGCCTTATTCATGATCCAAAAGCCCAAGCCAATCATTATCCCTGAGAATAGACTGCGCCCCATGGTGCCGCTGCGAGCTTCTTTAAAAACAAAGGGCACAGATAAAATCAACATTACTGCGGTCGCAAACGGCGTTACTATCTTAGCCCAATACGCTAATTCAAAATTAATCGTATCTTGCTTGTTGGATTTCAAATGTTTGATATACCGAGTTAATTGCCATGCCGACAATTGTTCTGGCTGAATCATAAAGACTCGAAGCATTTCTGGACTTACAACAGTACTCCAATAAGCCGCAGTAACCTTATCCGCCGCCGAACTGGTATCGTCAATCATTGTGCGCTTAAGGCCCTTCAACACCCAGCGTTGATTCTGTTCTTGATACTCACCCTCCTCTGCAGTGGAAAGAAAGCGTAGAAAATTTTTGTTATCGAACTCAAATATTTTAATTCGCAACAAATTTAAATTCGGCAATACCTCTCCAATGTTCACATAAGTATTGTCATCACGCATCCACAAACCTGTCTCTTCCTTGCTGCCTATATTGGTTTGCATAGATTCAGCACGAATTTTCTGTGCTTTAGTCTCAGTATACGGCGAAATAATTTCCCCCATCACCATGGCAACCAAGGCTAAGATCACGCCTACTTTAAGTACCGAGCCGGTAATGCGCATTATTGAAACACCAGCCGCGCGCATGACAATTAACTCTGAATCGCGTGCGAGAACCGATAATCCTAAAATGGAACCGATCAGAGCGGCCATCGGAAACACTTCATAGAGGATTTTAGGGATGCCCAAGATAGTGTACTGAATGATCTTTAAAATACCGTAATTGCCCTTGTCTATTTTACTCAGTTCTTCGATGAAAACAATGAACACAAATAGACCTAGCAACACCACTACCGTCACTAGAATGTGGCGCAGCAGTATTTTTCCAATATAGATGTCTAGAATTCGCATACTTAAGTGCCAGCGGATCTTCGCTTGCTGAACGACCAACTTAAGTGGGCCTGCGGCAAGATGGGTAAGTTATAGTTCCGTCGATACAGACAATAAACCGCTAACAGAAAATATACGCCATGCACTATCCATAAGGGACTACCGTTTTCTACAGTGCCCTTCTTGATAAGTGCCACGGTGTAACCTAATACCTGAAAATAGGTCAAATAGACCAAGAACGCCAATACCATGCCGCTGGATTTACCGCGCCGGGTATCCACATAGCTAAGCGCCAATGCAAACAGGGCCAGAATCGGTAAAGTAAACACCTTAGCGACTCGCCAATACCACTCACTAAATAGCCTGGGATCAGTAGAAGTCCGCAGCTCCCTATTCGACCGGGCACGTATCGGCAGGGCCTTACTAACCCTGATTTTGGGCTCAATTCGAACCGCATACTTTTCAAAGTCAATCACTCGATAATCTGGAGAGCCAGGAGTTCCTTCGTAGCGCGTACCATTAACCAAAACTAAAAATTGATCCAAGGTTTTCTCATCTTCGGTGCGAAAAGCTGTTTTAGCGACC
>CAWUWF010000185.1:0-4281 GCA_963925935.1 uncultured Arenicella sp.
GATCAGCTGACAACTGTTTCGCATGGGGACGTCGTCGAACAGACCTCAGCTGACCCATTACAGCTGATACGCACCCACTTGGATGAATCGGTAGCTCCTGGCGACTCTGCAATCGGTAGTTCTGCATGCTTATACTTGCCAGGTGCGATTGGTTACTTTGCTTATGATCTTGCGAGGCGCTTCGAAAAGCAGGATGAGATAGCGCTCAATGATGAGCTTTTGCCTGAGATGGCGATCGGGGTTTACGATGTGGTTGTGGTAGTTGACCATAAGCGCAAACTCACCCAACTAGTTCTTCGTGTTTCTGAAAAAGGCTCTCAGGCATATCTAGACTCACACGCGCTGCAACTACAATGGCGGACATTAATTGAAGCGGAATTAATTGATCATAAGCAAGATCAGGCGCTTGAAATAGAGATCGAAGAACGATTGAAGAGTGAGCCGATACAAGACAATATGAATCGGCAACACTACTCGAAATGTTTTAATTCAGTACGCAATTACACGGTCGAAGGGGATTGTTATCAGGTTAACCTAGCTAAGCGTTTCACTGCAAAAGTTGCAGGTAATGCCTGGCTAACCTACTCCAAACTTAGGTCAGCAAGCCCAGCACCTTACGGGGCTTATTTCAATTTCCCATTCGCACAGGTGCTTTCTAACTCGCCAGAAAGTTTTATTCAATGTCGTGACCGAAACGTAACAACCAGTCCAATAAAGGGAACCAAGCCTAGAGACCATTACGACCCAGATAATGATCAAGCTATCGCAAAGTTACTATTGGCCAGTTCAAAAGATCGTGCTGAGAATTTGATGATTGTAGATCTAATGCGGAACGACTTAAGCCGCTGCTGTGAATTAGGCAGTGTCAAAGTGCCGAAATTATTCGCTTTGCATAGTTTTGCTAATGTACACCATTTGATTAGTACTATCACTGGAGTATTAAAGCAGAATCTTCATGTCTTGGATCTGATTCGCAGTTGTTTCCCCGGTGGGTCGATCACCGGTGCCCCTAAAATTCGCGCGATGCAAATAATCGAAAAGTTGGAACCACACCGACGGGGCTTATATTGCGGTTCTATTGTTTACGTGGGTATGGATGGAAGTTTAGAGACTAATATCGCGATTCGTACCATGGTCATAAAGGACGGTGTTGCTCGATACTCTGCCGGCGGAGGTCTGGTTATTGATTCTGATGTTGACGAGGAATATCAAGAGATTATCGACAAAGCACGCATGATGAACCAAGCACTCTCCGGGGATTGATGCTGAGTAGAGTTAACTTGAATTGGGTTAAATAAGGTGCGATATAGCCTGGTTTGTATAGGCTTCAGCTGTAAAAATATCGAGTTATAGCATGTGTTGTGCTTATAGAAAGAATCTGCCTCTTAGCACAGTGGGCTGTTATACAGGTAATATTAGATGGTAATATTGTCAGGCTTATGAAAATTTTTGGTAGTGGGTTCAAGAGGCTCTGTTTTTGTCATGGTTCAAATAGCAGTAAAATCACTCTCCGAAATGGAGTTGCCGGCTGACAATGTGCCACTTTGGTTGGCCGAGATCGCCGAGGGCCGAGACCAAAATGAGCTCGAGAGAATAGAGCGCGCAGCAACATTCGCCATCGATGCTCATCGTGGTCAGAAACGCACGTCTGGTGAAGACTATGTAAACCATACTTTCGCGGTTGCGGCGATCGTGCATGAGCTTGGGCTTGATACTGATGTGGTGATCGCAGCTCTTTTACATGACACTGTTGAGGATACTAAAGTAACTTTAGAGCAGCTAGAGCAAGAGTTTGGTCAAGATGTGTCGCGACTGGTTGATGGCGTGACCAAGATGGAGGTTATTGAGGAATTTGCCGATCATCAAGGCGGTAAATCGAGTCAGAATGCCAAAGCCGAAAGCCTACGAAAAATGATGTTGGCGATGGTTGACGATGTGCGAGTAGTTCTCATTAAGCTCTGTGATCGCCTGCACAACATGCGAACGCTTGATGTCGTAAAACCTGAAAAGCAAAAACGTGTCGCCACCGAAACCTTAGAGATTTTTTCGCCGCTAGCTAATCGCTTGGGTGTTTGGCAAGTTAAATGGGAGCTGGAAGACTTAGCCTTTCGTTATATTGAACCTGAGATTTATAAAAGCATTGCTAAAAAGCTGTCAGAGCGAAGGGTCGATAGAGAATCTTTCATCGGTTCGTTTGTTGATGAGCTAGGCAGCCAACTGCGAGAGCAGGGTATCGAAGCTCAAATACAAGGCCGAGCGAAGCATATCTATAGCATCTGGAGCAAGATGCAAAAAAAGAGTTTGGAGTTTGACCAATTGTTTGATGTGCGGGCAGTAAGACTGTTGGTCAATTCGGTGCAAGACTGCTATGCGGCACTAGGCTTAATCCACACCAACTGGAAGTATATTCCGGGCGAGTTTGACGATTACATTGCCACTCCAAAAGAGAATAATTATAAATCAATTCATACCGCTGTGATTGGCCCAAGCGGCAAAGTACTTGAAGTTCAAATTCGTACCCACGAGATGCACGAGTATAATGAGCTCGGCATCGCTGCCCATTGGCGCTATAAGGAAGGCAATAAGGACAACGATCAAGCTGTTAACAATAAGATTCTATGGCTGCGACAATTACTAGAATGGAAGGAGGAAGTAGCCGATGCTAGTGAGTTTGTTGATCGCTTTAAAGACGAAGTGTTTGAAGATCGGGTATACGTGTTTAGCCCAAAAGGAAAAGTAGTTGATTTGCCCTATGGGTCTACGCCTCTAGATTTTGCCTATGCAATTCATACCGAAGTAGGGCATCGTTGCCGCGGCGCCAAGGTGAAAGGCAAAATGGTGCCGCTGACGTATAAACTGAACACCGGCGAACAAGTCAGTATTATCACAGCAAAAATAGGGGGCCCAAGCCTAGATTGGCTAGACCCGCACAAAGGCTATGTGCATAGTCCACGTGCTCGTTCAGGAATTCAACACTGGTTCCGACATGAATACCGAGATGAGACTATCGCGCACGGTCGAAATATTTTAGATCGTGAACTCGATCGTATGAACTTGCAGCATGTTAATTTGGAACAACTGGCCAAGAAACTCGGAATTGAAGACACTGACGAAATGTACTTCAAACTAGCGGATGGTTCGATTAAGCCCGGTAGAGCAGCGGCCGTAGCGCAGAGAATTCTTAGACCGAATATGCTTGACGAAGAGCAGATGGAAATAAGCTTTCGTACTAATAAAGCAGCCAACGATGATAGCAAACCCGCTGATTTAAGCATTCAGGGTGTTAGTGATCTAATGAGTAGTTTGGCGAAGTGCTGTCAGCCATTGCCTGGAGATAAAGTATTGGGCTTCGTCACGCGCGGCGCTGGCATTACTATTCACCGCGAACGCTGCCCAAATATTCTCTATCAACAAAATAATGCAGGTGAGCGCGTGGTGGAAGTGGAGTGGGGCGCCGATAAAGAACACACTTATCCAATGAGTGTGCTAATTCATGCGTTTGACCGTAAGGGACTATTGAAAGATGTATCGACTGTGTTTTCAGATGAAAAAATCAATGTTTTAGAATTGAATACTCACAGCGAGCAACAGGATCATTCAGTGAAAATGGAAGTTAAAGTTGAAGTTGCTAACTTGGAAATAATGAGTAAATTGTTGGCGAAGCTAGATCAGTTGCCTAATGTGTTATCGGTTCAGCGTAAATCTTAAGTTCTCTTCATCTCAATACCGTCATTTCACTAGCGCCTTGTTAGCGAATGATTTCTTCAAAAAGGCCATAGTAGATGTGTTCGCTATAGCCTTCGCGGACATTGTATTTACAATTGGGTAGGTCCTGCGTGATTTTTTTTAAGCCTTCTAGTGAAATACGTTGGTCTTCTGTGCCGTACCATATTTCTATCGGTGTGGTGATTTTTTTGAAATCCAGATTCATTGGCGACAAGCTGTAGATTAACTCACTTGATATTCCTTTTGTGTCAGCACTCGCTGCCTCCTTGAATACATCGATCAACAGTTGGAAGGTGCCATCCTTTTTGAATTTATCGAGCTCAGCGCTACCCAAGCTTGATTCCAGCATGCTTTTATAGTGTGTCCCAAGATTTAGGCAGACGCTCTTTAACCATAATTGATAGATTTCAGTTGCGAACCGCTTCGACGCTTTAACTAATCTCGACGTTGGTGACAGAATGCCTGTGAAGTATTGGATATCGGTTTTCTTATTGGTGATTATGGGTGCGCATAAAATTAGTTTTTGTAGTCGTTGGTCTGCATTTGCTGCGAAAT
>CAWUWF010000186.1:0-6007 GCA_963925935.1 uncultured Arenicella sp.
ATACAACGACAATAAACAACAGTTTAGTCGAAATTTCATGAGCCTCGTGCAGGACCCCTGCCAGGCCTTTATCCGCGCCAACTAAATCAGGGAAAACGAATACGTTGAACCAACTCACCGAATAGGCAGTCGCCGAAGACATCAGCCACCCTGAAAGGGGAATAAAAAACAGTAGCACGTACATCAGGCGATGCGTCCAAGTCGAAGCAGACAACTGCCAAACCGGCATGCTCTTAGGTAAGCGTGGCGGCGGACTTAACTGGCGCCAAACCAGACGTAGTATGGCAAGCAGAAAAATCGTCATGCCGATCGACTTATGATTGGCCATTAGTGCAAGCTGGCGTACCACGCTATCGTTGAGTTCTGCGCGCTCAGCCAATTTCGCCAAGACAAACTGGCCAATGATCAATCCTGCAATTAACCAATGAAGCACTTGCGAGATCTTGGAGTATTGGTTTTTCATTTTATTCACAATACGTTTATTGCCCACCGCTAAACCCGAGCTGCCGCCATGCCTCATAGACCACAATGGACACCGAATTCGACAAGTTCAAACTACGGTTGTTTGGCTGCATAGGAATTCGAATACGGTTTTGCGAAACCACTAAACTCATAACATCATCGGGTAGGCCGTGGGTCTCTGAACCGAATAACAAAGCATCGCCCGCGGTATACGCAATATCGGTATAAGCAACCGTACCTTTGGTGGTTACAGCAAACACCCGCTGAGGCTTAACTTGTTCTAGAAAAGCCGAGTAATCAGCATGCCGCTTCACGTTTGCCAAATCATGATAATCCAGTCCAGCTCTGCGTAATTGCTTCTCTTGGAAATCAAACCCAAGCGGCTCGATTAAATGCAATTGAAAGCCCGTATTGGCCATCAAGCGAATTACGTTTCCGGTATTTGGCGGTATTTTGGGGCTGTGTAATATAACGTGTAGCATCGGTAGTTTACTGGTGATCCTGAAGTACATCCCGAGCATACACCAAGCAAGGTGTATCCGGTGGATTTGCGAAGCACTCTTGAGTCCAATACCGTTTTTTCGCTAAAGGCATGATGATTATGATTGCAGTTTTTTCAGTGATCGGCAGCGTTATTAGCGGTTTTCTGATTTATAGCGTGAGCAGTGAGCAGCCCGTCATTTGCATGATAGATTAAAGGGTTTTGATCAAGCAGGAGCCCCAGCTTTGAGGTGCCTGCAAACCATCGATAAGCGCGCTAACGCTGCGCTGGTATTTGCTGCAAGCTAACCGCCAACTAATCATTGATTATTCCGCCCACCAACTCAAGACATTTAACCTTTCACAGGTTAAAATCTAACGCTCATATTTCAATGTTGTTTTAGCCCTCCCTCCTCACTAATTTATGAATGTATTAATCATCGGCAGCGGTGGCCGCGAGCACGCACTGGCTTGGAAAGTAGCGCAATCTAAGGACGTATCCCAAGTTTTCGTTGCGCCTGGCAATGCCGGCAGCCAAGGCGAAGACAAGGTTTCAAATGTAGCGATTGGGGTCGAAGATATAAATGGATTGATAGCATTTGCCATAGACCAAAAGATTGAACTAACGATTGTTGGCCCCGAAGCACCGTTAGTAATTGGGGTAGTCGATTCGTTCAGAGAAGCTGGCCTGAAATGTTTTGGCCCAACCGCAGGGGCCGCTCAGCTAGAGGGATCAAAAGCATTTGCTAAAGATTTTTTAGCAAAATATAAAATCCCCAGTGGCGCCTATCAAGTATTTACTAACGCTAATCAGGCATGTGCCTACATCGCCGAAAGAGGCGCGCCAATTGTCGTTAAAGCCGACGGCCTAGCAGCAGGCAAAGGGGTTATCGTGGCACATAGCGTACAAGATGCGCAAAACGCAGCACGAGATATGTTGTTAGATAACAAGTTTGGTGATGCCGGCGCTCGCGTTGTAATTGAAGAATTTTTAGCCGGAGAAGAAGCCAGTTTTATTTGTATGGTAGATGGCCAAAACGTTTTGGCAATGGCCACCTCACAAGATCATAAAGCACGAGACAATGGCGATTTGGGCCCCAACACAGGTGGCATGGGCGCGTATTCGCCGGCACCAGTGGTGGATGATGAAATGCACGACCTCATCATGCAAAGCGTCATTCTACCGACCGTTAAAGGCATGCAAGCTGAAGGCCACCCCTATACTGGGTTCCTATACGCTGGTTTAATGATCAGCCCACAAGGAGTACCCAAAGTAATTGAATTCAATTGCCGCTTTGGGGACCCAGAAACTCAACCAATCATGATGCGGTTAAAGTCAGACTTGGCGCAATTGTGCCTCGCCGCACTGGATGAAAAACTAGACCAGACTCATGCGCAGTGGGATCAACGTGCCGCACTGGGTGTGGTTCTCGCAGCGGGCGGTTACCCCGAAAAATATGCAAAAGGCTTAGTGATCTCTGGCCTCGAAGATTGCGACACGCAAGTCTGTAAAACGTTTCATGCAGGGACAAGCCTGCAAGACAATAGCGTAGTCACCAGCGGCGGGCGTGTACTCTGTGTTACCGCGTTGGGCGATTCAGTTAGTGAGGCACAAAAATTAGCTCACGAGGCAATTGAAAAAATCTCCTGGGACGGCATGTTTTGCCGATCTGATATAGGCTATCGTGCAATTGCACGTGAAAATAAGCAATGAAAGAGTATTTAGACTTACTACAAGACGTATTTGACAACGGCATTGGCAAAGATGACCGTACCGGCACCGGCACGCGCAGTGTGTTTGGCCGACAAATCCGTTGCGACCTTTCTAAGGGCTTTCCTTTGTTGACCACCAAGAAGGTCTTCCTGCGGGGTATTATTCACGAGTTATTATGGTTTGTGCGCGGCGACACCAATATTAAATATCTGGTGGATAACAAAGTTGGAATTTGGAACGAGTGGCCCTTTCAACGCTATTTAGATCAAAATGGCTTGGGCAACTTAGAGAAACACTCGGGCGAATGGCAAGAGCGACTCACCGAATTTGTAACCAACATAGGGACAAACCCGGCTTTTGCCGAGCAATGGGGCGAGCTCGGCCCAGTTTATGGAAAGCAATGGCGAGACTTCTCAGGCGTTGATCAACTGTCATGGGTGATCAACGAGATCAAAACTAATCCAAGCTCACGGCGCCTAATCGTGTCTGCTTGGAACCCCGCTGAGATTGATGAAATGGCCAAGGCAGGCTTACCTCCTTGCCATACTTTGTTTCAATTTTATGTATCGCATGACAAAAAGCTAAGTTGCCAATTATATCAACGCAGCGCCGACTTATTTCTGGGTGTGCCGTTCAATATCGCCAGCTACGCATTATTAACAATGATGGTGGCACAGGTCTGTGATTTAGAGCTCGGCGACTTTGTACACACCTTTGGCGACGTGCATATTTATAACAATCACGAAACCCAGGTACTCGAGCAATTATCCCGCACCCCGCGCGACTTACCAACGATGAAATTAAACCCAACGGTTAGCAGCCTTTTCGACTTTAGCTTCGAAGACTTCGAACTAGTCGACTACGCTCCCGACCCCACTATCAAAGCTCCGATCGCCGTCTAATGGAAATTATATTAATCGCAGCCGTTGGTGAAAATGGCGAAATGGGCCATAACAACGGATTACTTTGGCATTTACCCGGTGACCTGCCACGCTTTAAACAAATAACCATGGGCTCACCGATCATCATGGGCCGTAAAACCTATGACTCTATCGGCAAGGCATTACCAGGCAGGCTGAATATAGTACTGACCGAGAATCTAAATTGGCACGCTGATGGGGTCACAACAGCAAACTCATTGGATAAAGCATTAGACCTAGCCAAGGCACAAGATAGCGGTAAAGCATTTGTGATCGGTGGCGGCCAAATCTATAAGCTGTTCTTAGCCTATGCAACCTCATTGGAAATGACAGAGGTTGACGATGCGCCGATTGCTGATACCTTTTTCCCAAACTTTTCGGGAGCAGAATTCAAAGAAACCAAACGCGAATCTATCACCGACAGCAAGCCAAAATTCGATTACGTTACCTATAAAAGAGTATAAACATTATGACCCCCGAACAAGCCAAACTACTCGTCGCTCAAGCCGCTATCCAATACATTGAATGGGATTGGGTCGTAGGAGTAGGCACTGGCTCTACGGCTAATTTATTCATCGACGAATTAGCCAAGATAAAAAACAGGATAGACGGCGCCGTCGCCAGCTCAGAAGCATCGGCCGAGCGCTTACGGGGGCACGGCATCAAAGTCTTCGAACTGGATCAAGTAGGCGATCTTCCGATCTACGTAGACGGCGCAGACGAGTCCACCAAGCACCTGCATTTAATAAAGGGCGGCGGCGCAGCTTTAACCAGAGAGAAAATTGTTGCCGCAGCCAGCGAAAAATTCATTTGTATTGCCGACGACTCTAAGTTGGTAGACACACTTGGCGCGTTTCCATTGCCGAGAGAAGTTATTCCAATGGCCAAGTCATACATCGGCCGGCAAATTGTCAAGCTAGGGGGTAAGCCAGTGTTACGCGAAGGCGTGATTACCGACAATGGAAACATGATAATCGACGTACACGCCCTGAAGATCATCAACCCGGTTGAACTCGAAAACCAGCTAAACCAGATTGCCGGCGTGGTCACCAATGGCCTGTTTGCACAACGAGGCGCAGATGTTCTGTTACTAGGTGGTGAAGACGGAGTTACCACGATTACGGCCTAAGATTTGTGGCGGGCCAATTGACGTGTGAGATCCTTCGGCTACGCTCAGGATGACGTTGAGGGGTCCTAAGGATGACGTCGAGGCATCCTCATGAAGGTGGCGACAACGTTGATAGAAGTAACTCGTGCCACCGCCCGTGATTGTGGTAACTCGTGCCACCGCCCGTCATTCTGGTAGCTCGTGCCACCATCCGTCATTCTGGTAGCACGTGCCACCGCCCGTCATTGTGATAGCTCGTGTCACCGCCCATCATTGTGATAACTCGTGCCACCGCCCGTCATCCTGAGCGCAGCCGAAGGATCTGTCTTTCAAATTAGAGCAGAGTTGAATTTAGGGTCCTACTTTACTCACCGCACACCCCACAAGGGGGTACCGAGGACCCTGCGGTGCGCCCTTCGGGCAGCCTTTGGCTGTTCAAAATCGCTCCAGGCGATTTTGTTACATGGGGCTGGCCTGCTCGAATGGGACATTACTAAATGCACATAAAAAAGCCCAGTAGGCGCGAGGCCTACTGGGCTTTTATATATAAATCTGGCAATGTCCTACTTTCACATGGCCAAGGCCACACTATCATCGGCGCTAACCGGTTTCACTTCTGAGTTCGAGATGGGATCAGGTGGTTCACGGTCGCTATGGTCGCCAGAAAAGCTGTCAGAGTGTCGTTTAACCATTGATCCTTAGATCAATAGAAAGAACGCCCCTCTATTTCTGGGCTTGTTCGGCTTCGGGCTTCATAAATGAGCCTTGGCCAAATAAAATTTTGTAGTTGTTAAGTGATGGGGTAATAACAATCTCCATCTTTTTTGAATCACTGCCTCCTACCCTAATTAAAGAGCAAGAGCTTGATATGTAACCATACTCGCTAAATTCAATATACCTTTTTTTATCCAAGATTTGCTTCAATCGAGGAACTTAGTAAATTTCGTTCGCTTTCAAATATCATATATAAATAGCTTTCTCATAATGTCACTTAAGTTTTCAGCTCGCAGTTCCGTTAGTTAAAACAGACCTTCAAAACCAAACCCTTTGGGTGTTATATGATCAAGCCTCACGGGCAATTAGTACTGGTTAGCTTAACGCCTCTCAACGCTTCCACACCCAGCCTATCAACGTCGTAGTCTCCGACGACCCTTCAGGAATATCAAGTATTCAGTGAGACCTTATCTTGGGAGGGGCTTCCCGCTTAGATGCTTTCAGCGGTTATCCCGTCCGTACATAGCTACCCAACAATGCCTCTGGCGAGACAATTGGAACACCAGGGGTACGTCCACTCCGGTCCTCTCGTACTAGGAGCAGCTTCCC
>CAWUWF010000187.1:0-7632 GCA_963925935.1 uncultured Arenicella sp.
GCCGATAAAAGTGGTTACAGAGGTGATTAAAATGGGTCTAAAACGACTTCTGCCGGCTTTAATAATGGCGTCTTTTATTTCGAGACCTCGGCCTCTGAACGCATTATAGGAGTCAATCAACACTAAGTTATCGTTGATCACCACCCCAGTAGCCGCGATGGTGCCAAAGTAGCTCCAGAGAGAAAATGGAATTCCATTTATCCAATGGCCAATAAAGGCGCCAATCACCGCAAATGGGATTGCCACTAATATTACCAATGGCTGGGAGTAACTTCTGAAAGCGACCGCCAACATGAAATACATTCCAAACAGGGCCATTAGTATCAGCGCCGAGATCTCGGCAATAAACCGCTGCTCTTGCAGAGCTTCGCCTACATTCTTGCGGGTTAAGCCGGGGTATTTAGCCTCCCAAGCAGGAAGGAAATTGTCCTTTAGCTCCTTCATTATTTCGTCGCGTATTGGCTCTTTTAGGTAGCCACTGACGCTCGCTGCACGCAGCCCATCCCAATGGTCTATTTGCTTAAGTGAGGGGCCATACGACACGTCGACCACGGACATTAAGGGTACTTCGCGACCATCTTGCATACGAATTCGGAAATGCCTTAAGCTCTCTAAGGAGCTACGACTTGCCAGCGGATAGCGCAACATTACTTTTACGTCTTGGCCCTCTCGCGGCAATCGCTGCACTTCTTCACCGTAATACGCCTGACGCACCTGCCCCATAACCTGCCCCAAGGTTAGGCCTAGTTGCTCGGCTCCTGGCTTGAGGTCGAAACGAATTTCTTCTGCGGCGGTTTCAAAGTTGTCTGATACGTCGTACAGCGCACTAAAGCCAAGCATACGGTCTTTGAGTTCTGCGACGGCCAGTTGCAATTGGTCTAAATCAGGGTGTCGAACCGAAATTTGCACATCTGGATCATTGCTATCAAAAGAGTAGCGCACTGAAACTTGCTTAGCCTCGGCCACGTCACCGATCAATTCTCGCAACTGCAAAGCGGCTTCTTTAGACGATAAACTCCTTACCTCTGGCGGTGCTAACTTCATTATTGCCAGAACACTGTCGCGACGAGAACGCGTATACCAATTTTCTACAATCTGGTTCTTTGCCGAATCACCCGCCTGTTGCTCAACGTTGGCAATCAACTGCTCTTGCGCAGCCTGTAATTGTGCCAATATGTCTAGCGAGCGCTGGTAAGTGGTTCCTTCGCGCAGGTCAATGTTTACATATATTTCTTCGCTTTCAATTCCTGATGAAAAAGCGGATCGAACATGGCCACCGCCCTTTAGCCCGACAAACACAATGATCATAATGCCGAGAAACACCGCGAAGGTTAGACCCGGGCGTGCTACCGATTTTTCCAACAAGGGACCGTAGCGGTTATTACCAAAGTTGACGATGGCGTCGGAGATGGATTGTTGAAACCGCGAAAATTTACTATGTGACTTAATCGGCTTAATAGTCGACAAATGCGCAGGCAAAATAAACAAGGACTCGACCAAACTAAAACCCAGCGCGAGCATGACTACCCAAGAAATCTGGCGGGTGAACTCTGAGGTTGCGCCACTAAGAAAGATCCACGGTAGGAACGCGATTATGGTTGTGATAACGCCGAAGATAACCGGCTTAGACATTCGCGATGCGCCATCAATAGCACCTTTTAGGCCGCCGTTGCCCGATTCATGCTCGGTGTGTACGCGCTCACCAATGATAATGGCATCATCGACGACGATCCCTAGCACCAACAAAAAGGCGAAGGTAGAAAGCACGTTGAGTGAAACCCCAACATAGGGCAGTAATACAAAGGCCCCTGCATAGGCGGTGGCAATGCCCAGCCCTACCCAAAACGCAACAATGGGTCGCAATGTCAGCAACAATACTAACAACACCAGCAGCAAGCCGGACAACGCGGCCGAGCCGATCAGCGACATACGATTATTAAAATCAATTGCGCTGTCTCGCCACACGGTTAGCTGCACGCCTTTGGGTAATGTTTTGCTGCGTTCTAACACCCAATCATTGATCGATTTAGACATCAGGACTACGTCCATGTTCTCGCGCGTCATGGCTTGCACTAAAACCGCTGGCTCGCCGTTCAGAGTCGCTAGAATTTCGTTTTCTTCGAAGCCATCAATGACCTTTGCAAGGTCGGCAACCCTGATTGCGTTGCCCTGAGGCAACTGCTTGACCACAATGTTTTCGAAATCAACTTGAGTGTCTGCGAGATTGCGCGTTCTGAGAGTGTACTGGCCTGCGTCTGTGCGTAGATTACCAGCTGATAAATTTATTGAGTCCGATCGAATTGCACGTGCTATTTCATCAAAGGTTACGCCATAGCGGCGCAACGCAGACTCGCTTACTTCTATCGCAATCTCCTCGTCGCGGGTGCCGAATAGCTCGACAATGGAGATTCCGGGTAGCGCAGCAACCTCACGCCGTAACTGGTCGGCTAATCGCTTCAAAGCCCGCTCACCGATATCGCCGTGGACGGCAATGGACAAAGCTTCATTGCGGGTATGCCATTGCATGATTCGTGGCGGCTCTACGCCTGGTGGAAAACTTGAGATAGAAGCAACGCGGCTTTCGACCTCATTCATTAGGCCGCTGAAATCCTTGCCATTGTCTGCCATTAAGGTGACAACGCCGAGATTTTCTCGTGACTCAGATCTGATCCAATCAAGGTCTTCAAGGTCTTTCAGCGCTTCTTCAATACGAACGATGACTTGCTCTTCGACATCTTTAGGGCTGGCGCCTGGCCACACAACGTTGACTTGCATGCCAGGGAAAGCAATGGTGGGGAACATTTCGCGCTCCATCTTGGAGTAACCAATTAGGCCCCCAACAAAGATAGCGATCATCAATAGGTTCGCTGCCACATGGTTATCTGCCCACCAAGCGATTAAATTTCTCATTAGTTTTTTGCCTCGAATTGCGGGTGCTCAAGCATGACCATGAGCACTGACTTTAATTGCGATTGATAGTGTCTTAGATAGGAGTCGCTGCTTGTTCGAGTGACTCTAGCGGAGTGCTTGATTGCTTGTCATTTTTAATCTTGACTGGCATGCCATCAAACGCTGCGGGCACCGGGGACGTCACGACAAAATCCCCTGGTAGTACGGCATTTTCAGCGCCGACACGTAACACTGCAACCTGTTGTGATGTAAATAGGGTTTCGGCTTTCTTGAATCTAATTTTTCCGTCTTGCACCACGTAGACAGTGGTGCCACTGCGTAACGCCGTTCTGGGCACTCTTACGCCAACTATTTTTTCGGCTGAATCTAGCTCAACATCCACATACAGGCCTGGTGCCAACGGAAAACCATTGCCGCTGACAATTTCGAACGGTTGATCGACCACCACGGTGCCAAAAAGTAACCGAGTCTCACTATCGACACTGGCGTCTATGCTTCGAAGATAGCCCTGCCATTGATAATCATTGTTTCCAAAGCGAGTGCTGACCCGAGCGGGGATAGCCTTGGCTGAATCGGGCACCTGCCCCAAACTCAAGCCTAACTCAGATATTTGGGTGTCGGACATAGCGATGCGGATCTCCACAGAGTCTGTTGAAAACACCCGCCCGATGCTCGACCCACGTGCAACAAACTGACCGAGTTCCGCCGATTTAGTCATGATTCGTCCATCAAAGGGTGCGCTTATTTTGGTGCGATCGAAATCCAGTTCAGCCTGTGCTAGCTGCGCCTTAGCCGCATCTAGTCGCGCTCGCGCACGTTGTACTTGAGGTTTGTTGAGCCGTAGCGGGTCGGCTTTTTCAATACTTTCGCCAATCAGGTTTTGCCACTCGCGTTTATTGGTTTCAGCTGACGCTTTTTCGATGTCTAGCTCTACACTGGCTTCAGCCACGGATGCTTGCGCCAACTTTAGTGCCACGCGATAATCAGCATCGTCTATTTGTAAAATAGTTTCGTCCTTTGCAAACTGTCCACCTTCGATGAATTTATCTGAAACGGCAGTCACCTTACCGGTGACCTGAGTAACCAATTCAATATCGGTTTTGGCTCGAACCTCGCCTTGAAATGCGGAGGAGCGTAATTCTTCATCTAAGCTGGCTTGTGAAACCTCGACCACCAATGGCGGGAATTCATTCTCCTCTTTTTCAACCACGGGCTTTGTTATAAATAACAGAGCGGTAATGCCACCCGCTCCGATCAACAACAGAATTGGTAAAAAGAACTTACTTTGTTTTATTCTTTCGCTTCGACTTAATTCTTGTTCAAACACAGTATCACCCGACTTAATTACATTCATCCATGACAAGACCGTTACATTAATTTGGGGCATCCATCCTAATGATTAATGTGTCTTATCGAACGAGTTGGTTTATTAGCAAGGGTTAGACACTGGTCAACCGGTTCGGCCTCCAAAATCAAACCACATACGCTCTAACTATATTAGATGCACTTTTTTTATTATTGGTTTCACGAATTTGGTGAAAATATGATGAAAACAATCTGAAAACAAGGGGTTTTCAATTGAATACGATAACTTACGATAGGTGGTGGGAAACGGTTATATCAAGCGGCACGCTATTAACGGCGCCTATACAGCCCTGTTGCGCACTCCTTTGCGCATACAAAAACAGACTTAAATCTAGCCCTTGGGAATGCAGTACGCTTGCAGCGCAGCCACAGAATCTGGCGGGATGTTGGTTTTACATTTTTCGACAAAATCAAAACAGACCATGCGGGCATCGCCTTCAGCGGCAATACAATCTAACTTAGTGCTGTAGATCTCATGTTTTACTAAAAATTGATTTTCTTGTATTTCGCTAACCCCTGCGCTAATAATAATTTCATCGGGATAACTTAGGGAAACTTTAAATCGGCAACGAGTTTCTGCCAAGGCGAGACCCACCTGCGCATCATTCGCACCTGTGGGTTCCCCTAAATGCGGAAACAGCTTCTGTATAAAGCGAATGCGCGCACTTTCCATATACCTGAAATACTGAGTGTTATTAACATGGCTCATGGCATCCATGTCACCCCATACCACTGTTTCAGGAATGGCAAAACGATAGTCGGCGAGTGCTTCTGGTAGTTTCATGGTGCTATTCTCCAAACCTCAGACGCCCACAAACTGGTCGGCGCCAAGATCAAAGCAAGTGCTATCTAAACTCGCAACCAAGTCTAGGTTGGCTGCTATTTTTGGTAGTTCATATCGATAGAAGAAATTACAGGCAGCGATTTTTCCTGAATAAAAGGCAGCATCACCACTGTCCCCTTGCGTCTGCCCTTTATACGCGGCAACAGATTGTTTTAGCCACATCCAGGCGATAACCACATGGCCCATCGCGTCCAGAAAAATAGTTGCATTGGCTAAAGCAAGTGAAGGGTCGTCTGCCTTAGCGACTGCCGCGATGGTTTGATCGATCAAGCCAAACGCGTCCTGTAACTGCTGGCTATGGGTTGCTAATTCTGAATACTGCTTGGCTGTTTCAATTGTGGCAAGCATCTCGGCACGTAAAATCTCCAATGCAGCGCCTTCTGCCATACGCACTTTGCGGCCGAGAATATCGATTCCGTGAATCGCCCAAGTACCTTCATGGATATGGTTTAAGCGGTTGTCTCGATAATATCGCTCTACCGGATACTCACGTGTGTAGCCGTAACCACCCAGCACCTGAATGGCTAACTTGTTCGCTTCAAGGCAAAACTCCGACGGCCAAGACTTGCAAATTGGTGTGAGTATTTCTAGCAAGAGTGCGATGCGCTTGATCTCTTGTTTGTCGTCTGACACCTTTTGCATATCGATTAATTCGGCGCAATGCATAATTAAAGTTTGAGCCCCCTCAACAAACGCCTTTTGTGTCATCAGCATGCGCTTAACATCCGGATGCTCAATGATCATCACTTGTGGGGTATTGGGGTCTTTATTGGTTAGAAGTCGGCCCTGTGGACGATTACGCGCATAGTCCAGTGAATACAGATAACCGCCTAAGCCAGCAATCATTGCGCCCATTCCGACGCCAATGCGAGCTTCATTCATCATATGAAACATGTTGGTCAAACCCTTGTTTTCTTCACCGACCAGAAAGCCAATGGTGTCACCGGTTTCACCAAAATTGAGTAAGCAATTGGTGGTTCCTCGGTTACCCATTTTATGGTTTAGACCAGCTAGCGCGATATTGTTGACCTCGCCCAAGCCGCCATCGTCATTGAGTCTGATCTTAGGCACCAGAAATAATGAAATACCTTTAACCCCAACCGGGCCTCCAGGCACTTTGGCTAACACCATATGAACGATATTTTCGCTAAGATCCTGGTCACCGCCGGAGATCCACATTTTGGTTCCGGTGATTTTGTAAGTCCCATCATCTTGCGGGGTAGCCTTGGTGCGAATATCAGATAATGAGGAACCTGCATGCGGTTCTGACAAGCACATGGTGCCATACCAATTGCCTTCGACCATATTCGGCAGGTATTGGTTTTTAAGTTCTTCAGAGCCACAGGCTGCCAACATATTAGCAGCGCCCTGAGTCAAGAAAGGATAACTAACCACCGGCCCGTTGGCGCACGTTAGAATGCCGTTTAACGCTTGATGAACCAGCCAGGGTAATTGCATGCCTCCGATATCAGCGTCATAGCCGGTGGCGAATAAGCCAGCCTCTTTATAGGCCGCGAGTGCTTCACCCACTTCGGGGATGCTTTCGACCTTGCCATCGACGAACTTTGGCTCATTTGCGTCTAATTTAGCCGCAAATGGTTGAAATTTTTCTTCGGCCAGCGACTGAGACAGATCTAAAATGGCATCCACGGCTTCACGGTCATAATCATTATAGCGGTCTGCTTCAAGTAACTTGCTCAAACCAAGTACTTCATAAAGCTGGAAATCAAGATCTCGACGGTTAACGATCATGGACATAGGGAAACTCCGCGCCATAGCAGGCTGGCATAAAATAGTGTGAAACGAATTGAAGCGTTAGAGCTTAAAGCAAAAGCCAACACAAACTGAAATTAAATTTAGTGATAGTGGACTATAAACAAAACGTCGGCGTCGATACTAACTACCAGGAAATCGTGTCTCAGGTAAGCAATACACGCTACTCAAAAAAAATCAAAAAAAAGGCGCGACTAATGTCGCGCCTAAACCACCAAAGGAGGATGGAGGAGATGTGCAAAGCAAATTGTTGACCCTAGGGCCTGAGCTCTTCAACTATCAAGAATAAGAGCTAACAATTCAGCTTTAGAAAAGTTCAGCTAATGAAGTAGAGAAACTTGAAAACTTCAATTAACTTCGATGTAGAGATTATCGACGTATTTACCGACTTCGTCAAAATAAATGAGTGCTTGCCCTTAACATGCGTGCAACTCTAAGCCTTTGATATTAATCACATATAAAGGTATGGAATTGCTGATATAACTAATGGTCATGGCAGATTGAGTTCCCATGACTGATATTAAGCCTAATGATCTTGTAAATATTGACCTTGCTACCTCAGCGCAGCGCTATACTTAGTGAGACTAAATTACTGAACAACGTCGGAAATAGAATGGCCTCTCATGCCCCACAAAATTTTTTAGATCAGCTGATCACTGCCCTCGATAATGGCTTGCGCTCAACGTTTCTAAAACCTGATGCTAAACGACTTTCGCCAGCGACGGCTTACGATACAGACC
>CAWUWF010000188.1:0-4576 GCA_963925935.1 uncultured Arenicella sp.
CGTAAATAATGAACTGGTTGGTATTGTGTCGATATATGAACGGTCAGACTCAGAAGTTCATAGGGGCTGCGGCTTTCAAATTAGAGCAATGGCGACTTGTGAGGCTGTACGCGGCAAGGGAATTGGTTTAAAGCTATTAACGGCGGCGCAGGAAAAGGCGTTCGATTCAGGCGCAAATTACATATGGGCAAATGCTCGGGCATCTGCCATTGGTTTTTATCAAAAGGCCGGTTATACAATTGGTGATGAAGAGTTTCAAATTAAGGGTGTAGGACCTCATTTTCTTGTTTTCTTGGCCCATGCTTAGTCTTCTGGTTTTGACCAATCTATCGGTTTCGATATGTCGCGTTTTGCAAAAGGAGCTATAAGCTGACCAGCATAGGATTTAGGGTAATCGGGGTTGTTTAGTCCAACCTCAGTGACTTTACGGTCTTTTGGGTAGAAAAATGTACCAAAGACAATATCCCAAATAATCAGGTTATTCCCGAAGTTACGATCCGATTCGTCAATGATTTTTGAGTGATGCCAGCGGTGTAATTCAGACATCGAAAAAATGTAATTCAGTATTCCTAATCTAATTCTTATATTGGAATGCTGAAACAGCCCATGCAGGGTATTGAATACCAGATACATTGAAATAGTTTCAATATTGGTTCCCAAGAGAATAAATGGGATCACCTCAGGCAGCTGGAACAGGACTTTTTCAATAGGATGGAAACGTGCAGCGTTTAGGTAATACAAACGATTAGGGCTGTGATGGTTGGCATGTAGACGCCATAGCAGAGGCACTTTATGTGCCGCAAAGTGGATCCAGTATCGGCCAAATTCTGCGATCACTAGCATTAGGCCTAATTGAGCAACTAAGGGCAAATGATTGGGCCATAAGGATGAACCAAATGCATTTGATAGAGCTACGGTAACCGTTATTAGAAGCGCAATCAAAATTGGCTT
Source organism: uncultured Arenicella sp. (assembly GCA_963925935.1). Taxonomy (GTDB): domain Bacteria; phylum Pseudomonadota; class Gammaproteobacteria; order Arenicellales; family Arenicellaceae; genus Arenicella. Next base: position 952 of record CAWUWF010000188.1, read on the forward strand.
TTCAAGGGCTGTTACCGCAATATTGATCAGTAAATGCATAATGTCTGTAGCGACATCACGGTCGTTTTTATTCCAGTCATCACGATAGGGAAACAGTCGTTCGAGAACGGGTATTAAAATGAATCCGAAAATCAAAACAGTCAGTGATGCGCTCAATGCTGGTGATAAACTGAAACTGGTAAACCCGAGCCAAGCGCACAATAGCGCAGAGCCCATAACGGCTGGAAAAATAATGAACTCTAGTAAATTTCGTTTATCGTTTTGCATATAAAGATTCCGAACCGTTGCGGATAAATGCTATCTCATTCGAGAATGAGGATAGCCTTGGCATAAGTAGCTCAATATTCTCGCACCTTAGCAAGATACAGAGCAACTAGTGCTGAGTGAACAAAGTTGAATGATTTACAGAAAGCTAACGTTGTAACCTAGCTGTATTACTTGTCAAAGAAAATACTTAGTTTAAAACTAATGCCGATCTTTCATGATCAGCAAACGCTAATACCGAATGAGAGATATAACATGTCCCATTGCTCATCGAAGTGCGTTGGTATTTACGCTAATTGGCAAAACCGACTAGCACTGCGACATTCACAATAACCATCAAATCTTTGCCGTTCTCTGCGACAACATCTAAGCCGCCTTGTTCTACTTCTACGGTTACTTGCCCGTACGGTAGTTCAGCTGCAACTGCTTGGGTGTCGATGGCGTCTGGCTTTTGCGCCCCTACCTTAAGCGTGATCAACATATCATCGCGAGATTTGTCGATGTGTGTAAAGAAATTGATGCTGGAGTGGCGAATGGCATCTGAAACTGCGCGTTTGGCTGCTTTGGTGTAATCACCACCGTGTACGTCGACGCCCATTCCCATTTCAGTTAAGTATCTTTTTTGGATCATTCTAATTGCCCGTTTTGCTTACAGTTATTCTATTCTAGATGGTTAGTTGTTCAAGTCTTTAATGAGCCCGTTGAATTAAATCTGCGATGGCCATAAAGTCTTTGGTGAGTAGTTGCTTATCCACGGTGATCGACATGTTTTCGCGGTAATACGCGCTTAGATCAAGCCCCACACCTAAAGCGCAAAGATTGATGTCGGGTCTGGCTTCTACGGCTGCTGCAACCTGTGCCAAATGTTGATCAAGGTAGCGATCGTCATTAGCCGCATGGGTGGCGGTATCCATGGGGGAACCGTCTGATATCATGATAATGATCTTTCTTGCTTCTGGCCTAGCCTCAATCCGTTTTACTGCCCACTCTAAAGCTTCGCCATCGATGCCTTCTCTGAAGTTATCAGATTTCAATAGGCCCGCGAGTGCTGGGCGAGCTCGTCGCCATGGCGTTTCAGCTGATTTGTAAATAGTATGACAGAGCGACGTCAAGCGCCCTGGATTGGCTGGCTTTCCTGCGCTAGCCCATTCCTTAGCTACCTTACCGCCATTCCATTCGATGGTCGTGAAGCCTAATACCTCACTCTTGATGTTCGCCAATTCGAATATTTTAGCGAGGGTGTCAACCATCCCGGCAATCGCCATATTGTGGTGGGTCATTGAACCTGAGTTGTCGATCACTATGGAGACTATGCAATCGGAGTTAAGTTTGTGATCGAGTTTTCGAAATAGCTTGCGATCATTCGGTGAGGTCACTAAGCGTGCCAGTCGGGCAGAATCAAGATAGCCTTCTTCTTCTCCAAAAGACCAACCGGCAAGGGCAGGGCTGGCGACTAGACGGTGTAGATAGCGCGCCACGCGATGACTGTTAATGCTTTGCTGTCGGATGTGCTTGTCTAAGGCAGCACGCATCTTTTGGAGTTGCGCAAACCGTATGATTTTAGCTGCTTTTACTTCTTTGTCGTAGGCTCGATTGTAAACTTGATAATGATATTCGCTTTGTGTTTGGGTGATTTTTTCGGCACTCGACGCTGCAAAACGTTGCTCTAGACTCAAGCCGTCGGCATCGAACCATTGCAGGTTTAGTAACTTTGGGTTACTTAAAATTCGAACAGTCTTATTAACATCATCCGATTGATCGCCGGGTTGCGAAGCGTCTTCAATCATGGTGTTAATGATGCGTGCAATGTCTAGTGCATGCTCAGAAAAGTCTTGTTGACTATGCGTGACTTTACTCATTGCTCTAAGAGGCTTGCCTATGCTTTCAGCGAGCGTCCAACGCGTAGCCTCTATGGTGTCTTCTATGGTTTCAGGTATCGCTGATTTGAGTAGGCGCGACCAGCACATAAGGTTCACGGTGAAGATCAGCAGGCCTACGCTATTCTCTACCAACGCTGAGCTGCCCGCCTGATTGGCCCAATATAAGAAGCGACGCTGCAAGTTAGAGCGCATGCCTGGCATGTTGTCAGGCGCTAGAGATTCTGCGCGTAACTGCTCTAGTAACTCGAACACCAACTTCTCTATAGGATTGTCAGGGCTAAGAGATGCGTGCAGTTGCTGCTTGCTGTGCAGTAAGCGTAGAGCAATCGCGTCGGCGACGCCACGCAATTTTGCGGCATCATGAGTTTCTAAGTCTAGGTGTAAATAGGGTGCGCATAACAGCATTGGCTGTTCTTTTAGTAACAAGTAGTGACCGCGATAATGCGCCGTTGGCTCGCCGGCTAATGCGCGAATGGAGGTGGCGCACCATTGCTCTAGTTTTTGTTGCAGAACTTCTAGACGTTGCATCAGACGCGGCCCGTCAATACCCGTTGATGAGCTAGCTTATTCTTCGAACCAAGCATTGATTGATTCGCCCTCTGGCAGTTCGCGGTCAAAACAGCGTTGGTAGTATTCAGCAATAATAGGGTACTCAAGCTCATCGCACTTGTTTAAAAAAGACAGTCTGAAGGCCGCTGCTGGGTCATGAAAAATCTCCATATTCTCAGCCCAAAATATCACCGTGCGGGGCGACATCACGGTTGAAATATCACCGGCTTCAAAACCTTTACGGGTTAAATCAGCGAGCGCCACCATTGATGCAACCGTCTTTCGGCCGGCCTCATGATTGAGGCTAGGAACTCGACTGCAGACGATGTCGATTTCATCAGCAGCTGGGAGGTAGTTAAGCTTCGCAACTATGTTCCAACGATCTACCTGAGCTTGATTCATCACCGATGTACCATGATACAAGCCGTTTAGATTGCCCAAGCCAACCGTATTGGCAGTAGCGAAAAGCCGAAAGCTTGGATGTGCGCTTAACACCTTATTTTGATCCAACAGAGTGAACTTACCCTCACGCTCTAGAATTCGTTGAATTACAAACATGACTTCTGGGCGTGCTGCGTCTAGCTCGTCAAAAATAAGTGCTACTGGGCGTTGAATAGACCATGGTAATAGGCCTTCTTGAAATTCAGTTACTTGTTGGCCATCGCGAATAACAACTGCGTCTTTACCAACCAAATCCAGACGGCTAATATGACCGTCTAAGTTGACCCTCACACAGGGCCAATTCAAGCGCGCTGCGATTTGTTCTATATGGGTAGATTTGCCAGTACCGTGCATGCCTTGCACCATCACTCTACGATTGTGTACGAAGCCCGATAAAATCGCCAAAGTGACATCACTATTAAAGCGATATGCGTGGTCAATTTCTGGAACATGCTCATCTCGTTCAGAAAATGCAGGTACCTTAATAGTCG
>CAWUWF010000189.1:0-7294 GCA_963925935.1 uncultured Arenicella sp.
TAACGGGCGCGCCGGCATTTTTAGCTCGCTCGCTTGGCGACATGCTCATTACAAACGGCACCACTGCGAAAGCGCCACCAATGGCGCCAAATCCAGCTGTTACGCCGGTTAAAAATCGGCGTCTTTTTTTGTCTTCTACACTCGTGTCACTGATGTGATCGTCACTTACGTGATTGTCAGTCATACGGTCTCCCAGAAATATTAAATTAAGTACTTATACGCCAGGATTACCCAGCAGTTTGATATCGATCCAAATCAGGCATCTAATTGAGTCAGTAAGGACAGACAAAATAACGCATGTCGGCTGTTTTTATAAAGAGACTCTCTAGCTTTAATTAATACACTAAAGCGAGGCTTTCAACCACACACAGGCTGTTTCGGTCGATCGGTCGCGATTGTACCAGATGTGTCAAGTTTTTGGTGGATTTAGAGCGTATAAAACACATTTTTTTAACTTTCATACCAGAACCTCTAATCAAATATAGGCGACCTCAAAAAAATTTGGCCTCAGACTCCCAATAGAACAACAATACATAGATGTCACTATAAAGCCTTTATTAACGAGCCTCTTAAAGCTCTGAAATTATGCTTAATAGATCGCTCAGTTACTAGCCTTAACATCTGACGTCAGGGTTCGACGATTACCCTTCTAGTTATTATTGCGGCACCGTATTGGTGAATTTTGACCGGCAACTCAGCCCAGCAACGCTCGCATAGCAGACAAATGTGTGGCGCCGACTTGCTCCCGACGCTCTGGATCATTGGCAACTTTTTCTTCCCAGACAATATGCTGCTCGTCCAATTCGTCTAAAAATCGACTCGGCTGGCAATCTATCTGCTCGCCAAAGCGTTTGCGTTGATTAGCATATGACAATGTCAATTCACGCTTAGCTCGTGTAATACCCACATAAAATAAGCGGCGCTCTTCTTCAACCATATCATCTTCGATACTGGTTCGATGCGGCAAAATCTCTTCCTCCATGCCAACAATAGTGACATGCGGAAATTCCAGCCCCTTGGCTGCATGCAGGGTCATTAAGGACACCACATTGCCATCAGAATCATCGTCATTTTTATCCAAAATTCCCATCAAGCTGATTGCTGCGACCACAGCCTTTAAATCACGCTCCTTATCCTTTTCTGCGATTGAGCGCACCCATTTGAGCAACTCTTCCACATTGCGCCAACGCATCTCAGCTTGCTCTGGGCTAGCGCTCTGTTTGGTGACCCAAGCCTGGTATTGAATATCATCTAACAGCTCATCAATCAACTTGACTGGAGGCTCTGTTTCAGCACGCTCTATGATGCCACTAAGCCAGTGTTCAAATCGTTTAATCGAACCCTGCCGAGTCGGCTTTAAATGCTGATGCAGAGCGGGGCTACGAATAGCCTCAAACAGATTACTACTTTCCTCTTTAGCAACAGCAGCTAAGGCCTCCAAGGTGCTTGCGCCGATGCCTCGACGCGGCGTATTGATCGCTCTGATAAACGCGTTGTCATCAGCCGGGTTGGCAACAAGGCGCAAATACGCCATCACATCTTTAATTTCGGAGCGCTCAAAAAATGACAATCCGCCACTCAGATAGTACGGGATGTGCATCTCACGCAGCTTTTTCTCTAGCATTCGGGATTGATGATTACCGCGATACAATATGGCGTAATCGCTATAGGGTGTTTGATGTTGAAAGCGGTGTTGCATTAGCCCTGCGACCACTTTTTCAGCTTCGCGTTCATCGTTTTCAGCAGAGATGATGGTGATCGGGTCACCTAAACCTAACTCACTCCAAAGTCGCTTTTCGAACGGTCGTGGATTATTCTGAATCACGTGATTAGCCAGCGCTAGGATTCGCCCCATAGAGCGATAGTTTTGCTCTAGCTTGACCAGGTTCAGGCTTGGGAAATCAGTTTCCAGTTGCACAAGATTTTCTGGCTTAGCACCACGCCAGGCGTAAATTGATTGGTCATCGTCACCCACGGCGGTTAAACCGTTACCGTTACTCCCCGCAACCAAGGTCTTTACCAATTGATATTGAGCATCATTAGTGTCCTGATACTCATCCACCAATAGGAATTTGACTCGGTCCTGCCACTTCAATCGAATGTTGTCGAACTTACGTAAAAGAACATTCGGCAAGTAAAGCAAATCATCTAGGTCGATGGCATTGCAGGCTTGTAGATAACGCTCGTATTCGGCGTAAACCTTAGCTGCAGCCACCTCTGTGGGATTAGTCATGGCTAAGCGTTCAGCCTGCGGTGGCGACACTAATTCGTTTTTCCAGTTAGAGATTTGGCCCCGCACTCTGGCAACCAAACCATTGTCATCAAGATCCGCCTTGAGCAGCTCACGGACGACGAATAATGAATCCGCTGGGTCAAAAATGGAAAACCCAGACTTGCGCCCAGATGCTTCTACATCCTGATGCAGGATACTCATCCCCAAGCGATGGAAGGTGGAAACGGTCACGCCCCTGGCTCGTTCGCCTCCGAGTAACTCAGTAACTCGCTCCTTCATTTCTCGGGCGGCTTTATTGGTAAACGTAACCGCAAAAATATTGCGTGGATCTACGTCCATGCGATCCAATAACCACGCTATTTTATAGGTAATAACGCGAGTCTTACCACTGCCCGCACCGGCCAACACAAGCATCGGGCGTTCACAATCTTGTACAGCACTACGCTGTTCTGGGTTAAGTTGCTGGAACAAAATTGGCCTGTCGGAAGGATGGAAAAGAAGGTTTAAAGTCTACGGGGAATCTGATCAAAAATGAAGCGCCAAGCGACGCTAAGAGCAGCGATCTGATCAAATAAACGCAGTCATGACAGGCAAAGTCTAGAACAAGCAAATGTTTGCATCTATACCGGTCAGTAAATCCATGTTTTTCCGATACAACGTTGGTTAGAAATCGATCGGATAGAACGCCCTAAAAAATCGAGCGGCAACAATTCTAATGAAAACAATAATTATTCAATAAACTTATTGCTAGATAATGAGGAAGAGCGGGAAATACTCTCTCTCCAGGCGTGCTAATTTTATTTCTAGATGATGAGCCTCAATAAGGCTCAGTAAGTAGAGCACTAGCAAGCTAGTTTTAAAACGCCAAAGACAAACCTACTTATCTATTCGATACTCTGCCGACCGCGCATGTCCGGTTAGTGATTCTCCACGCGCAATTATCGACGCGTGCCTGCCAATAGTTTGCGCGCCTTGTTCAGAAATATTGATGATGCTGGTTCGTTTCTGAAAATCGTAAACCCCGAGCGGAGAACTAAAGCGTGCAGTTCCAGAGGTGGGCAAAACATGGTTCGGCCCCGCACAATAATCGCCCATCGATTCGGCACTAAAAGGCCCGATAAATATAGCCCCAGCATTATTGATTTTTTCCGCCAAATAGTCAGCGTCATCGGTGAATATTTCTAGATGCTCCGGTGCAATGATGTCAGCAATTTCGATTAATTGCTGACGTGTTTCTGCAATAATAATTGCCCCATTATTTGCCAACGATTCAGCAATCACGTCCTTGCGCTCCATGTCGGGCAACAGACGTTCGATTGATGCCTGTACTCGCCCAGCCATGGCTTCGCTTGAGGTGAGAAAAATAGACTGCGCTAGTTCATCATGTTCAGCCTGAGCGAACAGGTCCATGGCCACCCAATCTGGATTAACACTCTCATCCGCTATGACTAAGACTTCCGAAGGGCCGGCGATCATGTCGATCCCCACCTTGCCAAATACTTGTTTTTTAGCAGTGGCTACATAAACATTACCAGGCCCGGTGATCTTGTCAACTGCTTCCACGCTCTCGGTGCCATAGGCCAAAGCTGCAATAGCTTGAGCGCCGCCAATGCGCAACACAGTGTCGATGCCGGCGATTTTAGCCGCAGCCAACACCACGTCATTCAAGACACCATCTGGTGTTGGGCTGACCATCACCAACTGCTCTACCCCAGCGACTTTAGCCGGAATCGCATTCATTAACACCGAAGACGGATAGGCCGCCTTGCCACCCGGAACATATAAGCCAACCCTTTTAATTGGAGTAACTTTTTGTCCTAAAACGGTGCCATCTGGCTCCTGATACTGCCAGCTTTCTTGAAGCTGATGTTGGTGATAGTCGCGAATACGACCTGCCGCGTACTGTAACGATTGGCGCTGCTCATTTGGTATAGATTTCAGCGCGCTGTCCAATCGTTCGACAGGAATTTGTAAGTTTTGCGCAGTCACTTTGAAGCGATCGTATTGTTCGGTTAGGGCAAACAGTCCAGCATCGCCGCGCTTGCGCACCTGCTGCACTATTTCACGCACCGAATTTTCGACTTGATCGTTCTGGCTTTCAGAATCTCTGTGCAGCAAGCTGGCCAGCCGTTTTCTAAAATCTACGGCGTTCGCCTTAAGTACATTCATGTTGGTGACTTGATCAGACATAAGCGAAATAGGAGAGTCGTAAGAATTGCTATTGTTGTGGTATTACACCGGCCAACTGGTCATTAAACGCAGCAATGGCTTCGTGCTTGGTTCGCATCGAAGCGGCATTGGCGATTAGCCGACAAGATATGTTAGCAATCAGTTCCTTAGGTACCAAATTATTTGCTTTGAGGGTATTGCCAGTCTCCACCAGATCAACTATTTCATCTGCCAGACCCACCAATGGCGCCAATTCCATTGCGCCATACAGCTTAATTATTTCAGCTTGAATGCCCTGTGATTGATAATACTGCTGCGCCAATTTTACATATTTTGTTGCAACCTGTAATCGCTTACGATTTCTTGGCGCGTTAAGTTCTGCGATTGGCACAGCGGTCATCAAACGACAAATGGCAATACGCATATCCAGCAGCTCACATAGGCCTTCGCCGCCGTGTTCCATCAGACCATCTTTACCAACGATGCCGAGATCGGCTGCGCCAAATTGCACATAGGTTGGCACATCGGTCGCACGAATTATGACGAATTGAATGTGCTCTTTATTAGTCTCAAAAATAAGCTTACGGCTGGTGTATGGATCATCCAGAGCGCGAATGCCAATTTGGTCAAGCAGCGGTAATACTTGCTTGAGAATTCGCCCCTTTGAAAGCGCAATAGTAATCATCTGAACTGCCTTTTAGGTTCGATCACCGGCTTACTGAAGAAGCGCTCGCAGTGATTCGTCTTTATCCCAAACATGACCTGGGATACGTTTAATGTTAGCGCCCAATTTTGAGAGTTTCTCTTCAATGCTCTCATAACCTCGATCGATATGATAAATGCGGTCAATCACGGTCGGTTTGTCTGCCATTAGCCCAGCCAGGACCAAGCTAGCAGATGCTCGTAAGTCGGTTGCCATCACCGGCGCGCCACGGAATTTATTACGCCCGGTAATAAAAGCGGTATTACCTTCCAAATCGATTTGCGCGCCCATTCTTTGCAATTCTTGGACATGCATAAACCGATTCTCAAAAATCGTTTCCACTACTTTGCTAGTGCCATTAGCCAATGCGTTCATAGTTACAAACTGGGCTTGCATATCAGTAGGGAATGCGGGATACGGCGCCGTATGAATATTCACTGCCTTAGGCCGATTGCCATGCATATTGATCTCAATACTATCGTCATCGACGGTTAAATCAGCGCCCGCTTCATTCAGTTTATCCAACACTGCGTCCAAGTAAGTTGCGTCAGTACGACGTGCTTTGACTCGCCCACGCGTAACCGCCGCTGCTACTAGATAGGTGCCAGTTTCAATTCGATCGGCAATCACGCAATGGCTTGCATCATGCAAACTATCCACGCCCTCAATTACCAATTCAGCTGAACCTGCGCCAGACACTTTAGCGCCCATTGCATTCAAGCAATCGGCTAAGTCGACAATTTCAGGCTCTCGTGCAGCATTTTCAATCACCGTAGTGCCTTGCGCCAAAGCTGCTGCCATCATTAGGTTTTCAGTGCCCGTAACCGAAACCATATCCATGAAAATTCGTGCTCCTTGCAAGCGCTTACAGCTTGCCTTGATGTAACCATCTTCGATCACTACATCAGCGCCCATTGCTTGTAAGCCTTTAATGTGCAAATTGACAGGTCTAGAGCCAATAGCGCAACCGCCTGGCAAAGACACTTCAGCATGCCCCATGCGGGCCAACAGCGGCCCCAATACTAAGATCGACGCACGCATCGTTTTAACCAAATCATAAGGTGCGCGAGTTTGGTTTAGACCAGAAGCGTCGGCACATATATTCATGCGCTCGTCTACCTCCATCTCTACACCAAGAAACCCAAGCAAACTCATGGTGGTAGTTATGTCCTGCAAATGCGGCACATTACTAAGGGTCAACTTACCATCAACTAAAAGGGAAGATATTAGGATCGGCAGCGCTGCATTTTTTGCGCCCGAAATTAACACCTCACCGTCGAGAGGACCGGCCCCGGTTACGATAAGCTTATCCATTAGTTTTTAACTCTAGACCTGTTGATACAAAATATTTGATTTTCAGCACTAAATTAACCTAGGACTCTAACGCTTGCTTTAACTCACCAGATTCGTACATCTCAGTCATGATGTCGCTGCCACCGACAAACTCGCCGCCAACATACAACTGGGGAATAGTAGGCCAGTCTGAGAACTGCTTGATACCTTCTCGAATTTGATCATTACTCAACACATCAACTGTGACAAACTCAGTCTCCAATGTTTGTAAAATTTGAATCGCACGCCCTGAAAATCCACATTGTGGGAAGCTTACGTTACCTTTCATAAACAACACAACGTTGTTCTCAGTTACGGTTTGTTTGATCTGTTGCTGCATATCGGGTTGTTGGTCTGTCATGTCTATTTCCTCATGTGGACGGGTCTGAGTATTGTGTTTCGTGTGCTCGACGCTATGGATTGTGGGCGAATTTTTAACTATTCTAATGTAACTGCCCTTATTAAAAGGCAAGCTTGGATAAAATAGCAGGCCTTAAGGCAGCTCGGATGGCGTATGGGTTTTCATTGAAAGCGCATGCACTTCTGCTTTCATTTTGTCGCCCAAAGCTGCGTACACGAGCTGGTGGCGTTGAATACGAGATTTGCCATCAAACTCTTGCGCGACAATCACCGCTTCGAAGTGGTGGCCGTCGCCTTCGACGCTCACATTAGCGCCTTCAAAACCGGATTCTATCCAGGATTTCAGTTGTTCTGGTGTAACCATTTTGGAACCATAAGAAGTAAATAAAAATCTGCGTATTTGCAGGGCGCAAGAATACCCGAAACATGGGTTTACAGCTAGGGATACGCAACAATTACCATGATTTCACCGAGACCATGAAGTGTGTGCAATCTAG
>CAWUWF010000190.1:0-4606 GCA_963925935.1 uncultured Arenicella sp.
CTGATCACCAAACAATTTGTCCATGGCTCGCTCTTCTGGAGTAATTTGAAAGCGATTAATGAATAGTACAAAGCCAAGTACGCCTATGAAGCTCCATGGGTTTGCTAAATATATCGCCCAGGCAATAGCGATCAATGCCATGCCCAAATACATTGGGTTACGACTTAGGCTAAAAACGCCAGCTACCACTAGCTGTTTGGCCTTTTCTGGATTTAGCGGATCAATCGTGGTCTTCGCTTTGCGAAACCGCGCCACACCGGCCAGCATGAATGCTAGCCCAATTAGTGCCAACAGCGACCCAAGCCAGATCTTTAGCTCAAAATCAAAACTACTGGCTGATTCCATCTCTGCAAGTAATCGCATAATCATGAGACTCAGGATTAAGACTATTGGGGGAGGAATTCGGTTTTCTAATTTTTGCATACAGTTGACGTCGAGGTTGCGCTGCTTAGACAGAAGATTGAATTAAGCTATTTGAACTAAATTCAATAGCACTAAGCTAAGGATTCTTCTTTAAGCGGCTGTGCATTAATGACTTGATAATCACCTTGGAAGAAAATCAACGGTGATTGCGAATCGAATTCATAATCTTCTACCGCGCCGACAATAATCAAGTGATCGCCGCCCGGATATTTGTACATGGACTTACAATGAAATCGTGCGCCTACGTCTGGCAACTGAGGCACCCCATTCAAGCCTTCGTACCATTGCACCTCGTTGAAGGCGTTGTCATCCCAACTGCGCATGGCAAATAAATTAGACAGCTCTCGTTGCTGCTCAGTGAGAACACTAATGGTATAAAACTCAGCGGCTGCTAGCAGCTCAAAGCGAGCTGACTGTTTATCAATACACCAAGACACCAGTGGCGGGTCTAGCGAAACCGACGCAAAACTATTGGCGGTTAGACCAATGGGATTGCCTTCGCTATCGCGGGCCGTCACAACCGTTACACCGGTTGCAAATTGTCCAAACGCATCGCGTAGTGAACGATACTCTCTAGTTTCTGTCATATTGGGATTGAAGCCTTTGGCGATATAGGTTTTTTGGTGGGTTATGCCTGATAACGAAGCAGGCATAATAAATACGCCGAGCATGGTTAAAGGAATAGTTAGAGGAAATAGTCCGTGTACCCTATTATGATCTTTTTAAGCAATGATTGAAACTGATAGATTTATTGCTTATCTTAGTCACAAATAAATCACCAAGCCAAATAAAGTTATACTGAACCTATGAGCTACGACACCAATAATATTTTTGCCAGAATTTTACGCGACGAGTTACCCTGCATCAAAGTTTACGAGGATGACAATGTGCTGGCCTTTATGGACATTATGCCGCAAGCAGACGGGCATACGTTGGTCATCCCAAAAGAACCAGCCCGAAACTTAATGGAGCTATCTGATAGCGCGGCAGAGCATTTAATCACAAAAGTGAAGATGATTGCCAAAGCCGTAAAAACGGCTATGGCATCTGACGGCATTACGGTTTTCCAATTAAATGGTGCAGCCGTTGGACAAACTGTTGATCACATACACTTTCACGTGCTACCTGCGTCTATCTTGAACTCAAACCCACACGCTAGTGTGTCCAGTCAAAAAGAACACTTGGTGCAGATAGCAGAGCGAATTAAATCAGAGCTCTAGTCGCAACAGTTAGGACCTTAAGGCGCTCAGACCTGGGTACAACGCTTGATCACCCAATGCTTGTTCTATACGCAATAATTGGTTGTATTTCGCCACTCTGTCAGACCGACACAAAGAGCCCGTCTTAATCTGTCCAGCACCGGTGCCAACCGCCAAATCTGCAATGGTGGTGTCTTCAGTCTCACCGGAACGATGTGAAATAGTTGCTCGATAGCCTGCATCTTGAGCCATCTTGATAGCATCGAATGTTTCGCTTAAGGAGCCGATTTGATTGAATTTAATCAAAATCGAATTTGCCACACCCTCGTCGATACCGCGTTGCAGTATCTTGGTGTTGGTAACGAACAAGTCATCGCCCGTTAACTGTACCGTATCACCTACTCTTTGGGTTAAATCTGCCCAACCAGCCCAGTCGTCTTCCGCCATTCCATCTTCAATGGTGATGATTGGATATTTATCGACCCATGCATGAAGATACGCTGCAAACTCTGCCGAATTTAATGATTTTCCTTCAGCAGATAATGTGTATTTCCCATCGCTATAGAATTCAGTGCTGGCAACATCAAGACCAATATAAATATCTTTACCGGCCACGTAGCCAGCAGCATCGATGGCCTCCATCAAAATAGTAACCGCCGCTTCGTTGGACTCTAAATTCGGCGCGAAACCACCTTCATCACCGACCGCCGTGCTCAAGCCACGCTTATGCAAAACTGTTTTAAGCGAGTGAAATATTTCTGTACCGGCTCTTAAAGCCTCACTAAAGGTGGGCAAGCCAGTTGGCAGTATCATAAACTCCTGGAAGTCGATTGAATTATCCGCGTGCTCGCCGCCATTGATGATATTCATCTGCGGGACTGGCATTCGGTATTGGGTGTTTCCCGAAAGGTCAGCGTAGTGTTGATACAAAGGTATACCTTTACTAACCGCGGCCGCTTTAGAAATTGCCAGTGACGCAGCCAGTATCGCATTAGCACCCAATTTTGATTTATTGTGCGTGCCGTCTAGATCGATCATGATCTGATCTACCTTGCGTTGATCTTTGGCATCTTGACCTTGCAAAGCCTCGGCGATACTGGTGTTAACATTATTTACCGCGGCCCTAACGCCCTTACCCAAATAGCGAGTTTTGTCACCATCACGAAGCTCCAATGCCTCAAGAGAGCCTGTCGACGCACCAGACGGTGCAGCCGCGCGCCCAAATGAACCGTCATCCAATGTGACGTCAGCTTCGATAGTCGGATTGCCCCTGGAATCTAGGATCTCACGGGCGACGATAGATTTAATAGTAGACATGACTTAGCCTCGGTAATGTTTAAATATAGGTTTAATTAATTCTGTTTTAATAAGACAAGGGCACGCAATATGCCAACATTCTATTTATGATTTAAGGTGATCTATTCTCAGTACTCTATTGTCGGCAAATTCAGCACAATAGCGCTGAAACACAGCCTGAGAAATTAGTAACCAGAGTCGTCAAAGCCCCCTGCTTTGGTCACCGTATCAATCTGTTGCAACACGGTTAGCAATGATTTTAGCTTCTGTGTAGGCCACGCATTTGGGCCGTCGCTTTTGGCATTCTCTGGGTCTGGGTGTGTTTCGATAAACAAACCAGAGACACCCGCCGCAACTGCTGCTCGAGCCAGCACTGGCACGAACTCTCGTTGTCCCCCAGAGCGATCTCCTTGACCGCCAGGTAGTTGCACCGAATGCGTAGCATCGAATACCACTGGGCAACCGGTATCACGCATCACGGCTAAGCTGCGCATATCAACGACTAAGTTGTTATAGCCGAAACTAGCACCACGCTCACAGACCGTAATTCTGTCGGTGCCGCCCGCGCCTTCGGCTTTCTTGGTAACATTAACCATCTCTTGTGGAGACAAAAATTGGCCTTTTTTGATATTAGCTGGGATCCCGCAGGCACCAACCGCTTCGATCAAATCCGTCTGTCGGCAAAGAAATGCAGGCGTCTGAATCATATCCACATACTTAGCCGCTAAATGAACTTGCTCTGGCGTATGCACGTCAGTCAACACTGGAATTCCGACGGTTTCTCGAACCTCAGCTAAAATCTCAAGACCCTCTTCAATACCAGGCCCGCGAAACGATGAACCAGAGGTTCTGTTGGCCTTATCAAATGACGATTTATAGAGCGCGTTGATACCAAGTTCACCGGTAATATCCGCAATCATTTTGGCAGTCTCTAGTGCAAACTCGCGGGACTCGATAACACAAGGCCCCACGATCAGAAACAATGGTTGGTCTAAACCGACATGAAAATTAGCTATTTTCATGTGTTCGCCTTTTCTAATTTAACATTACCGGCAGATTGATCTCTGTATTCACCGGCCGCGCGAACATAGGAACTAAATAGCGGATGCCCATCACGTGGGCTAGAAGTGAACTCAGGATGAAACTGTACCCCAATAAACCATGGATGGTCTTTGATCTCTACCATCTCTACTAAATCATCGTCAGACACACCACCAATCACCAATCCCGCTTCTATCAGTTCAGGCCTGAGCTTATTATTAAACTCATATCGGTGACGATGCCGTTCAACAATACTGTCAGCGCCATAGACTTCGCGAGCTTTAGTATTCTCCAGTAACCTACAAGTTTGACCACCTAAGCGCATGGTACCGCCAAGATCTGAGTTTTCATCGCGCTGTTCTACGCGACCATCTTGATTGGTCCATTCAGCAATCAATGCGATTACCGGATACTGTGTATCTGCTACAAACTCGCTACTATTCGCATCTTTCATGCCCGCGACGTTACGGGCATAGTCGATTACAGCCGCCTGCATACCCAAACAAATACCCAAATAAGGGACTTTATTTTCTCGGGCGTATTGCGCTGCACGTACCTTACCCTCGATGCCTCGATCACCGAAACCACCAGGCAGCAGTATTGCATCATTTCCTTCCAGGCAATCAACACCATCAGTCTCAATCATC
>CAWUWF010000191.1:0-3774 GCA_963925935.1 uncultured Arenicella sp.
AACCAGTTCATTATTTACGACACAACCAAGGTGGTGTGTTGACTCATCAGAGTCACCAGGATAGTGACATAGAGATAAATCCGAACCTAGACGAAGAATTTTGTTGCGTAAGCTCAACGTCTCGCTGGCTTTAATTTCAATAATTTGCATTAAACGGGGCCCTACTGTAATCCCCCTAGGCAACTAACGCGGCTTTATCCGGTGCAATAACTTGTTAGTGTTACCACCTGGGGAATTCAGGCACAGTAAAGTTCTACCTATGTTTGTAAGCTTTTTTTCCGTTAGAAGAAAATATAAATAACCAAATACTATCGATAGCGTAAATAAAACCACAAACCTTAGCAACTCATCGTTAATAACATATTTCCCCAACGTCAAAATTACAGCGTGGCTTAAGTAAATTGTATAGCTTGCATCACCTATTTTTTCCAGCACCTTAATATTTATATCTAAATTAATGTATGCATAAAAGAAGGTAATGGTAGACAGTAAGATAAGAGGCTGAGAATTGGTTAAAAAAGGAAATACAAGAAAGACTAAAAACAAAACCACTACTAGAGAGATTGGAGCCCTGAAATTATATTTTTTAATAGCATAGGCAAGCAGCACCCCGAACAAAAAATACAAATTATAAAATGAAGTAATTAAATTCCTAGTATCTTCCCCTCCATTTAAAAAATAGACTATTGGTGGAAGAGCTAATGCAAGTGCAAACGGAAGTACGCCTTTTCTTAGCAGAATAAATAGAATACCAAAACATAAATAGTAGAACATTTCAAAAACCAATGTCCAAGAGTATGGATGTATAGATTCATTTGGATCTTGAATTAAGAGTAAATTCCTAATTATGTTGACAGGGTCATGATGATATTCCGCCCCCTTTCCACTAATTAGGAACATAACGATAAATAGCAACGCTACCGGAATATATGGAAAGTGAATTCTTGACACTCTCTTTCTCATAAAAACCCAAAAATCCCCAATGCCCCGGTCTTTATCGTGAGCGCTAGTTATGATAAATCCACTAATCATAAAGAACAGAAGTATTCCGTTGTTTCCATGTGACACCAAATCTGTAAAATGACTCCCAGAGTGATAAAGCACAACCATTAAAATTGCTATTCCACGTAAATCTTGAAGAGGTTTAATTTTTGGCATATTTACTAAAACACTAACGCTGCTGAAGGGCTTCGGGATGAAGAGCTTCGGAGGACACCCACAACTAGGCTTTGAAAACTCAAGCCTAACATGCGAACCTATAATCACTAAATGGAACTTAATAGAGCCAAGGATGACTCTTCCAAAAAAATTACCGCCATCAATAAATGACACCCCCTTTTATCATTGCGTTTCGCGTTGTGTTCGACGTAGCTACTTGTGTGGCCTCGATAACTACTCAGCAAACTACTTATCAATAGTTGGCGGTTTATATTAGTATGGACTATTAGCACGCTTCGTATAGAAGCTTAAAAACAACAAGAAACAATAGAATCAAATAGGAGCAACTCAATGGCATCATCAACTGGTACAGCACAGTGGTCGTCTCGACTCGCGTTCATTTTGGCGGCAATCGGCTGCTCTGTTGGCCTCGGTAACCTTTGGCGGTTCTCAGCAGAAGCCGGCAGCAATGGTGGTGGTGCTTTTATCGCTGTTTATTTGGGTTGTGTGATTTTTATTGGAATACCCACCCTAATGAGCGAATTCATTATTGGTCGCGCTGGCTCGGCGTCGAGTTCAATAAATAGTATTCGCGACCTTTCGCAACGAAGTGGTGTCACTAAAGCTTGGGATATAGGAATGTGGCTTGGTATGCTGGGCTCGTTTCTGATTATCAGCTTTTATGCTGTGGTTGCAGCTTGGGTAATGGCCTATATTCCGCGCTTCTTGAAGGGTGCTTTTGATGGCCAAACACCAGAACAAATAGCCGCGCAATTCGACCATTTGGTCGCCAGCCCTGGTGATTTGATGATTTGGTTTCTGATCTTTTGCGGCTTGGTAATCTGGTTAGTTGCACGAGGCTTGAATCGTGGTATTGAGCTGGCATCCAAGATACTTATGCCGGCGTTCTTTGCCTTACTTTTGGCCTTATGTATATACAGTCTCATTTCAGGATGGGCTTCAGGGGGAACCTCTCAAGCAATTGACTTTATGTTCAACCCAGACTTCTCTAAAGTGACCGGCAAAGTAATGGTCAGCGCTTTGGGCCAAGCATTTTTCTCAATCGGCTTAGGTATGGCAATGATGGTTGCCTACGGTAGTTATTTACCTAAAGACATCAGCATTCCGCAATCGGCATTTATTATTGGCTTGGCCGACACCATGGTCGCCCTTATCGCCGGCCTCGCTATATTCCCGATCGTCTTTAAATACGGACTCGACTTTCAGGCGGGCGCAGGCTTGTTCTTTAAAACACTGCCAACCGCGCTTATCGCTACCCCAGGTGGCAATATTATTGGCGCGGCGTTCTTCTGCATGGCCTTCTTTGCGGCATTGACCACGGGCGTTGCCATGCTGGAAGTTCCCGCGGCACACATATCAGAACAATTTAAAATCACTAAAGCTCGCTCTGCAATTTATATAGGCATTGCCATGATTGCGGTTGGGTTTGTCTGCTTATACAGCCCAGCCTTTCTTGATTTTCTAGACGTAGGACTCACCGCGCCAGTTCTTCTACCGCTGTCTGCGTTGATGGTCGTTTTGTTTGTGGGTTGGCGTTTGGATAGAGCAATTATGGAAGCCGAGTTCAGTGACGCCGATCGTAAGCTAGGCCATTTTCTATTGTTCTTTGTGCGCTATATCGCGCCAGTAATGATTACCCTAATATTGATCGCAGGAATTCGTGATAAGTATTTCCCTGGTCTTTTTAGTTAAAGGGTCTTAACGGCTGAGGGCTCCTTATCGATAGCTGAGGGCTCTTGAACCATCGTTAAATGATAATTTTAGATGCAAAGGAAACCGCAGCGGCACTACCTTGGTTTGCCTTGGTAGAAGCGCTACGCGAGGGTTTTATTAATGGTTGTGCTGCGCCTACTCGTCATCACCACGAATTCGCAATTCCTGATGAGGCCGCTGGCACACTACTGCTTATGCCTGCATGGATGGAAGGCGAGTTTCTTGGCGTAAAACAAGTATTGGTTATTCCTGAAAATGCAAAGCGTGGCTTATCAGCGGTATCTGCCAGCTATCAATTGTCATCAGCCAAAACCGGAGAGCTATTAGCCATTATTGACGGCGCAGTACTCACCCATCGACGTACTGCCGCAGCGTCGGCATTGGCATCAAGTTATCTGTCTAGAGCCAACTCTGAGCATTTATTGATGCTTGGAACCGGCGGCTTAGCGCCTAATTTGATCGAAGCGCATTGCGCGGTTCGACCAATCTCAACGCTGTCAATTTGGGGGCGCAATGTTGAACGCAGCGAAAAGCTCGCACAACAGTTGCGTCAAAGTGGCCTTTGCGTAAACGTCGTCACTGATCTGCAAGCGGCTGCCCAACACGCAGACATCATTAGCAGTGCTACCCTTTCAGAAGAACCTTTGATCTGTGGTGATTGGATTGTGCCAGGCACCCATGTGGATTTAGTCGGCGCCTTCAAGCCCACCATGCGTGAATCGGATGATGAGCTAATACGTAAAGCGAGTGTCTTCGTAGACACCACCGACGGTGCCTTGCAAGAAGCCGGTGATATTATTCAGGCAATACAGTCTGGGGCGTTCTCAGCTAAGTATATTCAGTCTGATCTTTTTGCTTTGACTGGTGGAGAACATCGCGGTC
>CAWUWF010000192.1:0-12114 GCA_963925935.1 uncultured Arenicella sp.
ACTCGAGTAGGTGTAATTGGGATTGGTTATTTGGGCAAGATTCACGCCAAGATATACAATGAAATGGACAATGTGGATTTAGTCTGGTTGGCTGACACAAATCTTGATTCAGCCACTGAGTTGGCTAATGAATACGGATGTAAAGCAACCGATAGTTTTTTAGTATTAATAGACAAAGTCGACGCGGTCAGTATTGTTGTCCCCACGTCACTGCATTTTGATGTGGCGCAGCCATTTCTTGAGGCCGGCATTGCTACTTTGTTAGAAAAGCCGATCGCAGCAACTGTCGATGAAGCCCGTAAGTTGGTTGATTTGGCTGCTCAGAATGACGCGCCTTTTCTGATTGGGCATCTAGAGCGATATAACCCAGCGTTGCGGGCAGTGGTAGAAAAGGTAACGGATCCTAAATATATTGAAGTTCATCGCTTGGGTACTTTCGTGCCCCGTGCAACCGATGTGGATGTAATCACCGATTTAATGATTCATGACCTCGACTTGGTTTTATCAATTGTCGATGAAGAGCCCGATGACGTACAGGCGATCGGCGCCTCTGTGGTCACCGATCATGTAGATCTGGCTAACGTTCGCTTGTCATTTCCGAGCGGCGCTGTGGCAAATCTTACTGCCAGCCGGGTATCTAATAAACGTTTTCGGCGTTTTCGAGTGTTTGGTCCAGAAGGGTACTATGGTATTAATTTGATGGATCAAGAACTCGATATAGTCACTAAAGGTGAAACCGCCGAAGGCGAAGACTTCCCCGGTTTGGTGACTGATCATGTGGTGTTTGACAGTGAACAACCGTTGCAGGTTGAATTGGCACATTTCGTTGAAGTAGCAAAAGGCAATAGCATGCCAATGGTCACAGGGTTACAGGGACTACGCGCTCTGGAGCTGGCCAATCAAATTCAAGCGATCATGCGAGAACCAACCGCTGAAAAGTAGCCAGGTAATTCTCGCAACACCAATCAGGTATGCGTGAGCCTTATGATTAAAATGAAGTCTTACAAAAACAAATTGTTGATAAAGTGGTTGGGTTTGACCGTTTGTATATTAGTGCTGTCTTTTTCTCGCTTAGCCAATGCAGAATTCGCTTGCGAGACTAGTAATTTGGCGCTTGAATCAATGCCTGACGGCATCGTTACAATTGACTATGCTGATGGGGAAACCAAGGAGTTTTCAGTCAGATTGGCTAATAGTTCTTCGACTCGCGCGGCGGGTTTTCAGCGGGTTTGCAAATCCACAATTGCCGCTAAGCCGATTTTGTTTGTATTTACGCAAGCGGTACGTCCAAGTTTTCACATGAACAATGTGGTCGCAGGCATTGATATTGCTTTTATCAATAGCGCAGGCAAGCTTGATAGTATTCACAATATGTCACCCTACGTGCTCGGCAGTAATCACACGCCGCGCTATCAATCTGAAGGTTTTATCCAAAGTGCACTCGAAACCTATCCCGGTTTTTTCGCTGAGCACTCAGTGGATGACTCGGTGATGATATCTTGGCGGCCTGCCGAAAAGTAGCGAATGACGTTTCCCTCTGATTGGTAGACGAGAGCGCAATGAATGACCATCTAGATTGGCAGTCAGATTTGACCGTTGAGTCTGTTTTCGCAGGCCCAGACGTAAATAGTTATCCTCAAGTATGGGGTGATGGCGTAATTTACCTATCGGTATTGAAGCAGCAGAAGGGACGAGCAGCCCTTATCTATCAGACCCAGAATGAGTCGTACTGTCTCACCCCAGAGCCCTACCATTGCCGAACCCAAGTAAGTGAATATGGCGGAAAGCCGTTTTGGCTGAATGGCAACGATTTGTTTTTCGCCAATCAAGATGATCAATGCTTGTATCAGCAGCGTCTAAATCCTAATGCGATGGACCAAAGCTCGGGCGCAACTGGTTTAGCCTCTTTACCGAAGCGGGTCACTTCCTTAGTGAGCCCGACGCATGGTAAGCAAACCCAAAAATTGATGTTTGCCGATGTCGTTCAAGTCTCCGATGATTACCTGTTGAGTATCATTGAGTGCGAGAACCTAGATTCCACACATGCCGTGAGCGAGAACGTTTCGTATGTAGCCTCTATCAATTTAACTGCGCTAGTAAGCAATAGTATTGTGGAAGTTCGCTTGTTAGAAGGTGCTGATTTTTATAGCAACCTTTGCATTGATACCCAACACCAGCGTATTGCATGGGTACAGTGGAATCACCCGAATATGCCGTGGGATGAAACTGAGCTTTGGATAGCAGACTACACCGTAGATGAGTCGGGGCTGTCTATCGTTAAGCAAACTCGAATCGAACTGGAGCAATCAGCCAGTGTTTGCCAATTATGTTTTGCTAACAACGGCAAATTGTTTTTTTCCGCGGATTTTGCAAATTCTGAGCAAAATTCAGCGCAATTAGAGTCGAGTAAGAATTATTGGAACATATACGCCGTTGATCCAAATGAAGATCAGACCCTAGTTATCCAAGTAACGAAAGATCCGCTCGAGTATGGATATCCACATTGGCAATATGGTGATGCTCGTATAGTGCAGTGGTCGGATGACCAAATGCTGTCGTTTGGGAGCTCGCCTTTGGCAGATAAGCTAATTCAGATTGATCAAGAAACGCTGATTGTTGAAATTATTGCGCCTAGGACTGCGAACTTGGTTTATCAAAATCTAAGTGCCAATGGCCATGGACAAGCGACCGCTGTTCTATTGTCAACGAATGCCTCGCCGACGCTCGCCTTGTTGAACCAAGCACAGAGGCAATTTGTACCTTTAGCAATTATCCCCTCAAGCGTTTCCAGTAGCATTAGCCCAAATAATTTAGCCAGCGATGAAATTAGTCATGCTGAGCATATCGGTTTTGTAACTCGCGATGGCCAACAAGCCTATGGTTTTTACTATTCCCCGGTTAATGCGCGGTATTTAGCTCAAGATAATAGTTCACCGCCGCCGCTAATCGTCATGGTTCATGGCGGGCCGACTGCGCGAGCGTACGGTTATTATGATATCCAAAAACAATTTTGGACTCAGCGTGGCTTTGCTATTTTGGACGTTAATCATCGCGGCAGCTCCGGCTATGGCAGAGCATTTAGAGATGCTTTGTATGGGCATTGGGGCAGTATCGACACCAGCGATATTGTCGATGGAATTAATCATTTAGTCGCTAACGGAAAGGCTGACGCCAATAGAATTTGTATTCGTGGTAAAAGTGCGGGCGGTTATGCGGTGCTGTGTGCTTTAACGCAATACCCCGAAATATTTAGGGCAGGCGCTTGTTATTACGGTATTGGTAATTTGGTCACTCTAGCCGTAACTACGCATAAATTTGAAAAGCACTATGCTGATAGAATGATTGGTGAGACTTATCACCCACAAGCAGCAATGCTTGAATCTAGCGCCTTTCAGAAGCGTTCACCAATTAATAAGATAGATCGCTTGAAGAGTGCGATGATTATCTTTCAGGGCTCGCAAGACAAGGTAGTGCCACCGACCGTAGCGCACGAAATTATTGATGTGCTAAAAAGCTTGGGGCTATCTCATAGTTATGTAGAATACCCTGACGAAGGCCATGGCTTTCGTCAGGCGAGTAATAATATCGATGCTTGGTCTAAAGAATTGGACTTTTACCGAAGCAGCTTAAAGTCATTTACCACAGAAGCTTAAGGCTATTAGCATAAAAATATGAATCTAATTGAAGAACGAACTATCGCATTGGCAGGGCTATTGCAAGCGTGTGGACAGGTGCAAACCATTGCTAGAACCGGTGCCGCAGATCCGGCCGTTGAGGCTGCCTGCCTGAAATCCATAATGGTGCTAGACGCAATGAGCACTCCCGCTGTCTACGGTGGTATACAAGGCGTGCGTACTGGTTTAAATATGATTGCCGATGGCGTTATGAGTTCGCCCCAAGGCGATAAGGTCGAGATTTTGCGATACGCGATGTCCTTGATACATCTACAGAATCAGCTGTACCTTGACTCGTCAGCATTCAATGCGTTTGGTCAAGCCGTAGAGCAGCTCAGTGCGGTTAGTTCAGATGAACTGACTCAAGCCTGCTCAGATCTGTACCAGAAGTTTATTAGTGAAATGCGCCCGCAAATCATTGTACAGGGTGAGCAAAACTTTCTTCAACGAGAAGATATACCACCTAAGATCCGAACTATGCTGCTAGCCGGTATTCGCTCCGCAGTATTGTGGCAGCAAAAGGACGGTGGAAAGTTCAAATTAATATGGCAGCGCACCCGAATGCAAAATGCCGCTCGGGATCTATTGCGCCAAGTAACGCACTAATTGATTTGTTTGGCCTTTGCGATAGTTGCGCGCAACACTTGTGAGTTGGGCTAGCCTTGCACGTCGTTTCGTAACTCATGAAAAGGCTTAATCGATCAACTGTTTGAAGTTCAGCTCGACCACTAATTTTCTGCTTCTGCCCTTGGGCACAGCACTTTAAAAAATCAAATAAAATATGAAAATTTCACTACTCCTGACCGGTAATGAGTTAATGAGCGGTGACACCGTGGACACTAACTCTAATTATCTCGCGCAATCGTTAAAGGACCTAAATCTGGTCCCGTATATTAAGAAGGTAGTGGGTGATGATATGCCGCTATTGATGAGTTCAATTAGCGAATTGGCTGAGGTGTCAGACGTACTCATTGTTAATGGTGGCTTAGGCCCAACGGTTGATGATCTAACCGCGCAGGCTTTGTCAGCCGCCACCGAAACGCCTTTACATCGACATCCAGAAGCGTTGAAAGAGCTAGAGATATGGGCTGCGAAGCGTGATTTCGTTCTTACTCCATCTAATTTAAAGCAAACTGACTTACCCGAAAATTGCGAAATAATTGAAAATCCGTATGGTTCCGCAGTTGGCTTTCGATGCTTGCATGCAAACTGTTTGATTATCTGTACTCCTGGCGTGCCAAGCGAGTTCAAACCAATGGTGGAACAACAGGTATTACCGTTGATACGAGCGCATGGTCACATACAGGCAACATCAAAAATCACCAGGCTGCGATTATTTGGCGTAACCGAATCAGGATTGCAAGATATGGTTAATGAAGCCTTCCCTGATTGGCCTGCAGAAGTGGATTTGGGCTTTCGAGTGCAAATGCCAGTGATTGAAATTAAAGTCGCGACGGTGGGTAAGGAGTTTGATGCCCTGAACGATGAATGGACTGATAAATTCAAAGACAAGTTTGCAGATTACGTGATCGGTAGAGACTCAACACGTCTGACTCAAGCGCTGAATACTGCATTGTTGGATAGTGGCAAAACCATCACCCTCGCGGAATCTTGCACGGGCGGGGCGATTGCTGCTGGGATAACCAGTGAAGCAGGAAGCTCGGCAATATTTGAAGCTGGCTTTGTGGTTTATTCAAATGCCATGAAGCAGACCATGCTAGGCGTCTCGCCGAAAACCCTTGAGCAGTATGGCGCGGTCAGCGAAGAAGTGGTCAGAGAGCTAGCCGAGGGTGCCTTACGAGTATCCGGCGCAGATATCGCACTCACTATTTCCGGTATCGCCGGTCCAACCGGTGGTAGTCCAGAAAAGCCTGTTGGTACGGTCTGGATGGCCTGGGGTGAAGCTGGTTCGATTCAAGCTAGAAGGTTTTTCTTGCCGGTTGGCAGAGTAGGGTTTCAGCGCACCGCAACCGCGATTGCGATGGATTTAGTTCGGCGTGAGCTATTAGGGCTGCCAACCAATGTAGACTACTTTAGTGAATTAAAGCGTAAGCGCCATGTTTAATGATCACATTGGCTTTGCCGTCGTGGCGCCCATCACCAGTACGATTCGTGACGTTTTATTGCGAAATGAAATGGAAGCTGTTGGTCGGTCTTGATTCGCCAGCTCAAATCTCTCGGTTTTAAAGATCGGCAGCTTGAGTGTATTGAATCTGCGTCTGTAGAAATCGCTAAGAAGGTACTGGCAATTGCCAAGGCCATTATTTCTTGAGGGTGCCTAAAGCCCCCTTTGAGCATCGAAACAATCAAAATGGTCAGACTCGTTCAAAATATAGAAAATCTTCCTAAAAGAAAACCAACTTAATAATAAAGGCAATCACCAGTATGTTGAGTGTCCATTTGATGGCGCCAATTCCTTGTTTGATCTGAAAATTAGCCGCCAACCAACCACCAATGGTGGTGCCGATTGCCAGCGCAATTCCGTATTTCCAGACTAATTCAAGTTGGTTTGAAAAAACAATTAGAGCGACTGCGGTGTAACACAATACGATAAATACTTTGTGGCTATTGGTAGTGATTAGGTCGAGTTGCATTACTCGATTTAGCGCAGGCATCAACAGAAAGCCGACGCCAATATGAATAAAACCACCCCAAAAGCCAATAAGGCTCATGAGTAAGTGGCCTGCGATCATGCGTTGTTTAGACGGAGATTCATTTGTTTCAATCGTCTTAGACTGAGGTAGGCTCATGACCCCTAAAACTATTAGCATGATGATGGCTAATAAAGTATTGAACTGATCATTGGGAATCTTGCTGGCGAGGTTTGCGCCTATGATGGTACCAGGAATTGTGCAGGCTGCGAGGCTTAGGCTTAGTCGAAAATTTGAGAAGCCTTTACGATAGAAGGCGATCACCGCCGAAATGTTCTGCGGTAAAATAGCAATTCGATTGGTTGCATTGGCGACCGTGCCTGGCACACCAAGAAATATCATCATCGGTACCGATAGCATTGAGCCGCCACCCGCCATTACATTTAAAAATCCTGTAGCGACGCCGGTGACCAACAATAGAATAAGTTCAAGCATGCCCGAATTGTAACTAAAAAGTGCTTGAGAGACCTATTTATGTTGCTAAACTTCTGTCTTATGAATCTCTATTATCAAACTTACCCTGACTCCCTAAATATCTCAGACTTTACTAGCGCCGATATTCCAATAGTGATTGTTCCTGGCTTATTTGGTTCTACCGCAAACTGGAGAGCGGTGGCTAAACGTCTTGCTGAGTACCACCGGGTGATTGTTGTTGATCAGCGAAATCATGGACGCTCGCCACACGCAGGCAGTCAGACTTACGCTGACATGGTGCAAGATCTTAGAGAGCTTTGTGAGAAGCACAACTTAAACGAAATTATTCTGTGTGGGCACAGTATGGGCGGTAAGGTTGCCATGTTGTTTGCATTAGAATATCCAGCCAAAGTGTCTAAGTTGGCTATTTTAGATATCGCACCAATTGCATATGCGCATAGTCATGCGCCGCATATTCGAGCATTGATGGCGCTTGATCTCAGCACTCTAAAATCACGCAGTGATGCAGACCGTCAATTGCGCGAGCCAATGCCGGATCTTGCAACTCGGATGTTTTTACTACAAAGCCTTACTGGTTCGCCCGGTCAGTATCAATGGCGGCTGAATCTGCAGGTCTTGCTTGAGTATATGCAGGAGATGAGTGGGTTTCCTGAGGTGAGTAAAAGCAGCAACGTGGATGCTCTATTTCTGGCAGGCAATCTATCTGAATATTTACTTGATGAGCATCATACTAAGGTTTGTGAATTATTTCCGAATTGTCAATTCGCATCCATTCCTAATGCCGGTCACTGGTTACATGCAGAGCAACCGGAGCAGCTTATCGACATCATTAATAAGTTTATTCAAGAATGACAAATAATAGTAATGAAATACCAAGCGATCGGGTCAATTACGCCATGGTAGATAAAAAGCGAAAATACGCCTTGTTGATAGAAGCACACTCACAAGATTTGTATAAATACGCACTTTGGCTTTGTAAAGATAAAGCAATGGCGGAAGACGTTATGCAAGAGGCGTTTCTGCGAGCCTGGAAATCACTTGATAGCCTGCGTGAAGCAAAGGCTGCGAAAGGATGGTTGTTCACGATTTTTCGCCGAGAACATGCTCGTCAATTCGAGCGTAAACGCTTTGACTACACCGACGTAGAGTCGATGGACACAATCGCTGATGCACGAATGGGATATGACGACCGGCCAGAAGCTTATGCTTTACGTAACGCGCTGAAGCGCTTGCCGGCCGAATACCGAGAACCCCTAGAAATGCAGGTGTTAGGCGGTTTCTCTTGCAATGAAATTGCAAATATTCTTGATATCAGTAGTAGCGCCGTGATGACCCGATTGTTTAGAGCTCGAAAAAAGATGCGTCAAATTCTCGGTCACGAAAGCACACCGGATTTGGGCATTGTTAGCGCTTGATGTCGGCGGCGCTTGTAACGGGTTTATGATCTTGATATGACTCTAAGCTTAGACAAACAAGCCTTAGAGAGGCCCATACCAAGGATTAGCAGAATTGAATGAAATAGAGTTTAAAACGAATGAAATGCTTAGAATTTAAAACACTAGTGCTCTCCACTCCAAATAGTGAAGACCTTAGTTTTATCGCGCACAGTAAGGGCTGTCCTGACTGTTTGAAATACGTTGCTGAGGTGAGGCAAATGGACGCGAATTTATCGAACAGCCTTGATGTCGCCGTTCCAAGCGACTTAGTTGCTCGCCTGCATCTTAATCAGGAAATGTCTGAACCGCTGAGTAAGTCGTATATGCCTCGCTATGCGATTGCAGCCAGCGTCGCGGTTGCCTTATTTGTTGGTGGCTTTATGCTTAGCAATCAATTTACTTTAAATGATCAGATTGGTGACGACTATCAAAACTTGTTGTCTGGCGTTGTCGAACACATGGGCAAACAAGCGCTCACTCCAGTTTGGCATGCGGACCGGGCCAACAATACGGTGAATACTTTATTGGCTAGCTACGATACTAAGGTTCGCTTCAAATACTTGGAAAACCTACAGTTTGGTCGAATCTGCCCAATGGGCGAATACCGCGGCTTACACGCCAATTTGGAAACAGATGATGGTCAGATCACCTTTGCGTTCATTAAGGGTGATTCGGTCGGCGATCTATTGGATGCCGGCTACGAGGGTTACGTCACTCGGATTAAACCGATTAGTGGTGGTAACTTGATCATTATAAGTCGTAATCATAAATCACTTGAGCAGGCAGAAAGTCAACTTGATGAAGCGATCTATTGGGATATTTAGGTGGCTGCGCCGCAATGCATTAAAAAAAGCGGAGCTTTAGGCTCCGTTTTTTTGTTTTAGGTGTTGAAACCTAGACGCAGTTATATCTCTTAAGCGCAGCAGCTAAGCGACTCAACCAAAGCGATGATCAGCGACAAATGCATTACTGCGTCGTTCGGCTCCAAAAGTAGACATAGGGCCATGCCCTGGAATGAATCGAATTGCATCACCGATCGGGAATAGTCTGTTTCGAATTGAGCTAATTAGGTGTTCTTGATTGCCTTGTGGAAAGTCGGAGCGGCCTATAGATCCTTGAAAAATAACGTCGCCGACAGCCGCGAATTGTGCTGACTTTTCAACAAAAACCACATGTCCTGGCGTATGCCCAGGGCAATGAACTACGTCGAAACTAAGCTCGCCTAAACTTACCTGATCGCCGTGTTTTAACCACCGATCTGGTGTGAAAATTTCACCTTCAAAGCCAAACATCAGGCACTGCTCAGGCAGGGCATCAATCCAGAATTGATCAGCCTTATGTGGGCCTATAATAGGCACGCCGGTAGCACGCGCTAGTTCGGCGGTTCCGCCAGCGTGATCCAGGTGGGCATGGGTGATGAGTATTTTGTCGAGCTCGAGTTGATTTTCTTGGAGAACCTCTCTGACTTTCTCAATCTCTCCACCTGGATCGACAACTGCAGCCAGCTTAGTTTTTGTGCACCAGATGACGCTACAGTTTTGAGCGAATGGAGTGACAGGCACGATTTCGTAAGCCAATTTACTTTTAGACATGGTGTTCCTTCGTTACTTTGATCTATTTTAGTTTTTTGTGACTTATGATGGACTAATTACTTTCGGATGGGTTGTGCCGCACTTCGAGCTCAAATTGATAGGTGTCGCCGGCGACAGTGGATAAGCTAACCGTTATAAGTTCACCAATCTGCAGGTCCCGTTCAGGTTCTATCAACATTAAGTGTGTTGCAAGCGGCTCCAACGATACTCGCCCTTTAGCTGGAACTAATAGGCCATCTAAATGTTGCATGCTGGCGGTTCCATCAGTGACCACTGTCTGATGAATCATAGCGTTATCAAAAAACGGGCTTTCGACCTGGGTAATGGTGACGTTGGCATCTGAGGCATTCACTAGATCAAAATAGCCGGCCAAGCTAGCGGCACCTGGAGGCGCAGGCCGAATCCAACCGTTGGCTAAGGTCAAGCCGGCACCTGAGTTGAATGCTTTGTGTGGTGAGTTCTGACCTTTTTGAGGCGAGTTTGCTTGATTGGGGGCCGGTTTAGCGACAGGTGTTTTATGATCTTGCACGTAATATTGAGCCAGCTTAATTAAATCCCGAGCAATCACATCTGCTTGGTGAGGGGCGGAAATCACGCCCGCCATCTCGCCCATTGGGTTAACTAGAATTAATGCAGTACCATGGTCTACGTCATAGCGACCATCATCGTCAGCGTCATTGGCGTAAAAAAGTATCCCCAACTGCTTGGCAAATTCGGTCGTTATATCAAGCGACCCGCTAATCCCGATGAACTCTGGGTCGAAATAGGGAACATAGTTTGAAAGCTGTTCTGGGGTGTCTCGGGCTGGGTCTACTGACACCATAATAACTTGATGATTGCCCCAGCTATTGGCTTGAACCATATTGTTTTTTAGCTGTTTAAGCGTTTGCATTGTGGTCGGGCAAATATCTGGGCAATTGGTGAACCCAAAAAATAAGATACTCCATCGACCCAATAGCTTCTGTTTGCTGAATCTTTGTCCTTGATGGTCTATAAACTCGACGCCCTGAATAGGTTTACTATTGGGTAAAATGATGGCTTTCTCAAACGTAGGTAGCTTATCTTTTAGGCTATCTGAATTCTGGAAATAGACCCCAAAAGATAGAGCCAGTATGGCGGCTACTATCAAAGTGGGTATTGTTTTTTTGGATTTTGACATTAATTATTACTCTAAGAATGCGGGGAAACGGCTTGGATTATAAACCATCTAATTAGCGTTTCCTGTATACTTGATATTCAACCAAATTTCAGGAGCTCACATGGAAAATCTGCCATATTTAGTCGCTGCGGCGGTCGTTTTATTTTTAATCTTCAAGAATATTGTCCGAGTTGTTCCTCAGAACGATGCGTATATTGTTGAACGACTTGGTAAGTATAATAAAACATTACTCGCGGGCATTCACTTCCTTATCCCATTCCTCGATCGAGTGGCTTACCGTCATTCTTTAAAAGAATTTGCGGTTGATGTTCCTGCCCAGCAAGCAATTACCAAAGACAATGTCCCACTTGGTGTCGACGGTGTTCTTTATATGCGAATCATGGACCCTAAAGCAGCATCGTATGGGGTAGAGAACCTGCGCTTTGCGATCATGCAGCTGGCTCAGACTACAATGCGTGCAGAAATAGGTAAGCTCAGCTTGGATCAAACTTTCGAATCTCGCGAAAATGTGAATGCCATGGTGACCCATGCCATTGATGAAGCATCAGAAACTTGGGGAACTAAGGTTTTGCGCTATGAAGTAAAAGACATTTCCCCTCCTTCTACGATCCTAGAGGAAATGGAAAAGCAAATGGCTGCCGAACGTCAACGTCGTGTAGCTGTAACCACATCCGAAGGTTATCGCCAAGCCCAGATTAATGAGGCTGAGGGTGATCAACAAGCCTTAGTACTTCGCGCACAAGGTAGCGCGGATGCGGTCGAAATTGAAGCACGTGCCCGAGCGATGGCAATTCGTACAATTTCTGAAGCGATTAATACTGAAGGTGGCACCACCGCGGTTGCTCAACAATTGTCTCAGCAGTACATAAGCGCTTTCGACAAACTTGCTCGTGAAGGGACTGTAGCATTGCTTCCCGTTGATGGTTCTGATGTTACCTCAGTGGTTAGTAAAGCTTTCACTGCATTTGATCTACTTAAAAAACAAGTTGATAAGAGTCAAACAGACAGTAGTTAACGTTTTCACAGACAACCATTCTTTAACTTAGGAGAATCAACATGGCTCCAGCATTATTTTTTCTATTGCTTGCACTTGCTTTGATCGGCACTGAATTGCTGATCATGCAGTTATCAGTATTTTGGTTTTTGTTTATCGGCCTGGGTGGATTG
>CAWUWF010000193.1:0-12105 GCA_963925935.1 uncultured Arenicella sp.
CCAATATCAACGCACCGATAGGCCAAACCACCAGTTCAACAAAACTAAAGTCGACCTGTATGTTTTGACCGCTGCCAAAGCCAATGATTGAGAGCACGATTGAGGTCATCCAGCCAATGACGATTGCAACAATGACAAAGCCTATGCAAGCAAAAGCGAGTTTGGTCAGTACGTTTTGTGTTTCAGAAATAGGTAGGGACTTCCAGAACAAAATGCTCTTATCTTTACGATCGGCATACAGTGTCGCCAATAGATAGTAATAAGCAGCGACCCAGGCCACGCCAATAAAAAATGCCATTAACCCAAACGAAACTTCGTCAGCTTTATCGGATAAAGCGGCTCTAAGCCCTAGTTTCGCTTCGTCAAAGTCTTGATATATTTTGCCGTCGATCTCTATATTGAGCTCAGAATCATTTGCATTAAAGCCTACCGCGTCTTTGATGCTGCTCTCAAAATAATTGGCCGCAATCATTGCCATCAAGGCACTAAGAATGCACAAAGCGGCAATGGCCAACGGGATACCCAGGATAGTCCGCTTGTGCTCCCAGTATTCGCGCTTAATTCCTGCGATAAAACTATTCGTGTTAATTAACATGATGCTTATAGCCTATTTAATGTGATTTATTAAGTTTTGAAGTGTGCGTTTTTAACGCTCTAGGACATCTTAGCGACAAAAAGGTCTGCGACACTTGGGATGCGTGCCTTACCAAGGCCTTCGATTTGGTCTGGGCGAATATTTTCATACAGCATATTGACCCCGCTCATCGTTGTTCTCTCGCCGATAGGCTTTAAGGCGCGTGCTTGCTCGATTTTGTCGCTAGGCACTTCTACTTCAACAAATCGTTCAGTTACTTCTTCCATTGTGCTATCAAGCACGATTTGACCTTTTTGAATAAAAATCAAATCAGTAAGAAGTTGCTCGACCTCTTCCACCTGATGCGTGGTAATTAAAATAGTTCGCCCTTCATCGAAATAGTCGTTCAATAGCTGCTCGTAAAAACGTTTGCGATAGATGATATCCAAACCCAAAGTAGGCTCATCTAATACCAGCAGCTTTGCATCGATCGATATCGCCACTGCCAAATGTAATTGAGTGACCATGCCTTTGGATAGCTCTCTAACTTTATGAGTAGCTTTAATCTCAGTTTTGTCCAAAAACTTTTGCGCCTTTACAAGGTCAAATTTGGGGTGTGCCGACTGCATGTATTCAAGTAATTGGTTGACCCGAATCCAGGCCGGTAACACGGCAGTATCAGCTATATACGCCACGTCATTAAGTAAGCTTATGCGGTCTTTGTCTGGGCGCTTACCTAATACAGTAAGTTCACCATCGAAGGTTGAAAGACCTAAAAGGCACCTTAGCGCAGTGGTTTTACCCGCCCCGTTAGGGCCTATAAGGCCGACAATACGGCCCGGCTCCACGTTCAGCGCGATGTTATCTAGGGCTTTGAAATCGCCGTATCTTTTACTAAGGCCTTTGGCATTTATTATTGAGGTCATGCTAATTGTTCTCCGACTTAAGTAGGCCTACTAATTCATTTACGCTTATATCTAAATCTTGAATTCGCCCGAGTAAAGCGGGCAGTTCCTCAGATATGAATTTATTGCGTTCTTCGTGTTGTAATTTGTCCTGCGCACCTTCCACCACAAACATGCCTCGGCCGCGTTTCATTTCTAAGACACCTTCATCAACCAATTCTTGATAGGCCTTAGAAACCGTTAAATGATTAACATTTGATTCTGCAGCGACGTTTCGTACTGAAGGTATGGCGTCTCCCTCTTTAAAGGATCCATTCATAATCAATCCAGCAACTCTTTCTCTAAGTTGCTTATAAATGGGTTGATCGTCACTCCAATTATCTGGCATGTCTAATTACTCTGTTAACAGCTTGTTTGTGTAATGGTGTTATGCGTGACTATAACACCAAACGAGATTAAAGCAACTCCAAAATGAAAAATGGTGAGTTTCCTTGTTAAAGTCCTGATAGTCCGAGATCCAGAGTTGGGCCAGCAACAATTAATTGATAGGTTTTCAAATTCGATTCATCACCAGAGAAATAAGCTACACCGACATTCCCTTGCCATGAACCTCGCGCCATACGCCGCTGGACCTCAGGTTTACAAATGTCGCTCCTGAGATTTCGATAAGCTAAGCGAGAGCGCACTCAAACGCCGATAGCGACTGCGACATTCAATATAAGGTCCGCAAGCGCTATCAACTAGAAAACCAGCAGCAAAATAAATTTCTACGACGGTGAATGCCCCGCTAATTATCCTGAAAATCAGAAGCAGTCAGACACTATTTCGCTCTAATAACAATTGCTTTAAAAGTAGACCGACTTGAAGGTTATTGTAGAGACTGGCGAATAGCTTTAATCTCATCCGCGCGCATATACAGTTTATTTTCAGCGTATTTATCACTCGGTAAAGCACATAATTCCTTTAACCGCTCCATCGCAACCTCCATCACTTTTTCAGGTGCAACCGTTTCATCTAACATACCAATTTCGGCGGCGGCGTCTGGAGAGTAAGGACGCGATTGCACAATCGCTCGGCTATGGTGATGCGGTGCAATGTGGTTCTTCGCAATAATTTTTAGAACCTCAGTGAAGTGCATCCCAATCGCAGTTTCAGGTAGGCGAATGGCGAACTCGCCTTTTGCTCCGACTCGATAATCTGCGGCTAGGAGCATGAACACCCCCATGCCAATAGCATGACCTTCGCAGGCAATAACCAATGGCTGAGGATGCTTGTAAAGCGCCTCAGTCATCAAGAACCCTGCGTTCAGCATTGCTTGTGCTTTACCCAACCCTTGGGCGATAACTTTTAAATCGAACCCGGCTGAAAAAATGCCTGGGTTACCGCATAACAAAACGCCTTTGCCGTCTTTTTGAGCCTTAGCTAACGCTTCGATCATTTCATTCGCCAGCTCTAAAGACACTGGGTTCGCTTTGCCGTTGTCTAATGATATTTTAATTATGCCGTCTTCGAGTATTTCGTATTTCATGGAGTGCCTGTTGTCGCTAATGCGTTCCCGTTTAATGTTTGTGCTTTGATAGTAGTCGGTATATTAACAAGGATTTGTGTGTAGAGAAGCCTCAGAGGTGAAATCGATTCATAATATAATTGTTAACGTCACTTCCATAGGCAATTGTTTACCCAAAGCCGCCGTGAAATCACCACAATCTACCCACCAGATAGCTCCGCTAATGACTTAGTTTATGTGCGCTTTGTGAGACTAGCGAGATAGCGTTGGATGATCTTTTCGAAGAAATCTCGTTCTGAGTCTCCAAATCGAGCTTTATGGGGGCTATCAATATCCAACACGCCACTTATACCACCGTGCTTGAATGGTACTACTATTTCAGATTCGCTGGCGACATCACAGGCTATATGCCCCACAAACGTGTGCACATCAACGACTACCATTGTTTCATTGCTGGCGTAGGCAGTACCGCATACGCCTTGCCCTACGGGAATTCTGGTGCAGGCCACCTGCCCGTAAAATGGCCCTAGCACTAACTCTGATTCCTTAAAAAAGTAAAAACCCGCCCAATTTAGACCATCCACATGATGATAGATTAATGAGGACAGGTTCGCCGCGTTTGCGATTGCATCGGTTTCGCTTGAAAGCAGTGCTTCTACTTGTTTTAGCAGTAGTGAATAATTATTTTCAGTCATGATTAATTTTCCAGAGCACGAATCTTACAATTTGCCTTGATAGGTCAGTCCGATTATTTCGAGTTGCTTAATCAATAAATTTTGGGCGTCTATTCCGCTGGTGAAAAAGGCTTGGTGTTTTACAGTGCGATTTGAAGTTGTTAACGCGGCGGGATGCATGTCGTCAATAAGAGATGACACGCGACTTGCGATCCCCTTGGCCGAGTCAACCAATTTAATTAAGTGATTATTCGCTTTGAACACACTCTGTATTTCATTGTTTAATAAAGGAAAGTGAGTACATGCCAACACCAGGACGTCAATTTTCTTATTGTCGAGTAGTGGCTCTAATTCGGCCTCTAAAACACTCAAATCAATCCTCTTTCCACGTAGCTTCTGCTCCGCAAGTTCGACCAAACGACTGGAACCAACTTTACTCACCGCACAATCGGCGGCAAACTCTTTTATCAGATCACTGGTATACGCTCGAACAATAGTGCCTGGCGTGGCTAGCAACCCAAGATGTTTCGTCTTACTTAGTTTGGCGGCGGGTTTGATTGCAGGAACAACCCCCACTACCGGAACCTCTAATGTTTCACGTAAGGCTGGCAAAACGATAGTGCTGGCGGTATTGCAGGCAACAACAAACACATCAGGGGAGCAACGGTCGACCACGCGCTGGCTCAATTTCTGGACTCGCTCTATCAGCCAATCCTCAGTTTTATTGCCATAGGGATAGCTCTGATTGTCACTAACAAACACAAACTCATGACCTGGGAGCCGCCTGCTCACTTCGCTATAGATGCTAAGCCCACCTACGCCAGAATCAAAAATCGCTATTCGTGCCATCTATGGTTTACTAATAGCGCGATCGTGCAATTTAGATCGAGGCAGCCTTGCCGGCTAATTCTTTAACATAGTGGCTAACGCCTTCTTCGACCGATGCGAAGTTTTTATTGAAATCGCCGGCAATAGTAAGGTTGGTCAAATCAGCCTGGGTGTAGCTTTGATACTTACCCACCAAGGCTTGCGGGAAGTCGATGTAACGAAGCTTCTTATCTGCTATCCATTGCGCAGTCGTTTTAGTGACTCCCTCAAGGCTATTTAGGGTCGTTGTCGCAACGTCATTAAATGATTGCGCGCGCCCAGTTCCCACATTGAAGATACCTCTCGCTTCTGGATGCTCGAGAAAGTGAAGGTTTACATCAACCACGTCTTTAATCCATACAAAATCACGTAGTTGCTCTCCATCAGCGTAGCCGTTGGTGCCTGCGAATAGATTCACATATCCCTGGCTTTGGTACTGGTTAAAGAAATGATAGGCCACTGACGCCATACGGCCCTTGTGATCTTCGCCTGAGCCATAAACATTGAAATATCGTAAACCAACCACTGGCGCATCGCTGACTTCACTGTTCTTGCGCACATAGCGATCGAATAGTAGCTTGGAGTAAGCATAGGCATTTAATGCTTGCTCGTGGCTGGGGTCTTCTTTAAACACTTCTCCACCGCCGTAAACTGAGGCAGAAGATGCGTATATGAACGGAATGCTGTTCTGGCCGCAGTAGTGATATAAAGATTTAGAATATTCATAGTTGGTCTGCATGATATAGCGACCGTCCGTTTCCATGGTGTCTGAACATGCACCTTGATGGTAGATAGCGCTCATTCCACCAAACTCCATGCCCTGCTCGATTCGTTTTAAAAACTCATCTTTGTCCATGTAGTCTTGAATATCGCAATTTTCAATATTACGTACTTTATTGCCATCGCTAAGGTCGTCGACGACTAGGATATTATTTAATCCTCGTTGGTTTAAACCACGAACCAAATTTGAGCCGATAAATCCAGCACCCCCTGTTACGATAATCATATTAATCTCATTTCTGTTTTCTGGATTTGCTGATGGTGAAAGACTCAATTCGCCTGACTCTAATCTACTGGGCACTGATCTACTGGCTTTGTCGGTCAACTTTGGCGATTACTTCGTCAATGGTGGCAACTGCGGTGCCGAGCTTACCTACCACTATACCGGCAACTGTATTGGCAAGTTCAAGACGCTGCTGATCACTGAAATCGCTAGCGATCGCCAAGGCCATTAACGAGATGACGGTGTCACCTGCACCACTAACATCATAAACCTCTATTGCTCGTGCTGGTGAATCGGTTTGAGTGCCATCTCTTGCAAATAAACTCATTCCTTTTTCACTGCGAGTGACTAATAAATAATCAAGATTTAGATCAGCCCTAAGTTTTTCTGCCTTGATTGCAAAATCCGTATCATCTTGGACTGCGCCAACCACTGCTTCGAACTCCTTCATATTCGGCGTAAGCAGAGTCGCACCATTATACCGAGAGTAATCATCACCTTTGGGATCAATGATTACTGGGGTAGATTTTGAACGAGCCATTTGGATCATGGTGGCGACATGTTTTAAGCCGCCTTTGCCGTAATCTGACAGAATAACTACATCGGCTGCGGCCAACGCTGCCTCGTAGTCCTGCAAACACTGCGCTAGAACTTCTTCGCTTGGCTGTTCATCAAAGTCCGCTCGCAGCAGTTGTTGGTTCTGAGCGACCATGCGCAATTTAACGATAGTTTTAATTTGCGGATCAATTTTCAAATTTGATGTTGCGCCATAGCCATCGATGATCTGCTTAATTTGGCGGCCTGCTTCGTCGTCTCCTACCACTGATAAGAGGTTAGCTTGAGCACCCAACGCTAGCAAGTTGTGCGCTACATTAGCAGCACCACCGGCGCGTACCTCTTCGCTGTGGACTGCAAGCACTGGCACCGGGGCTTCGGGTGAAATGCGGTCGACCGAACCAAACCAATAGCGATCTAGCATTACGTCGCCAACCACTAAGGTTTTGATTTTCGAAAAACTATCTTTTGTTAGATTAATAGACATTGGTGAGGCTTGAAAAGTTTGTTAGTGATTCATCCGCTTAAATTGTTTTAGGCAGCCGGCATGTTAGACCGACCAATCCCATAATAATCGAAACCTAGGGCCCGTAATTGGGCTGGATCATAAATATTTCGCCCATCAAAAATTAACGGGCTATTCAGTTGCTGTTTCAGCTTGTCAAAGTCTGGGCTGCGAAATGCCTTCCATTCAGTCACCAGAACCAAGGCATCTGCGCCATCAGTGGCGTTATAAAGATCATCTACCGTGGACACTGCTTGGTTGGCATAGATCTCAGCAGCTTCGTGGTTAGCGACTGGGTCATAAGCCTTAACCGCCGCGCCTCTGGATAATAAGCCGTCGATGATCACCAAACTGGGGGCTTCACGCATATCATCGGTATTTGGCTTAAATGCCAGGCCCCAAATAGCAAAAGTGAAACCCGTTAGATCTTCGCCAAAACGGGCGACAATCTTATTTAAGATGACTGACTTTTGATCTTGGTTAACTTCTTCTACTGCCGCCAAGATACGTGCGTTATAGCCGTTCTGCCCTGCAGTCTTGTGCAGCGCCTGAACGTCCTTGGGAAAACAAGAGCCGCCATAACCAACCCCAGGGTAAATAAAGTCATAGCCAATGCGTGGGTCCGACCCCATGCCTTGACGAACCAGTTCAATGTCTGCATTCAGTAGTTCTGCCAAATTTGAAAGTTCGTTCATAAACGAAATTTTGGTTGCCAGCATGGCGTTGGCGGCGTATTTGGTAAGTTCTGCAGAAGGAATATCCATCACAATCAAACGTTCATGATTGCGATTAAAGGGTGCATACAAGGTTCGCATCAGGCTGACCGCACGTTCATCGTCGGCCCCAATTACAACTCTGTCGGGCTTCATGAAATCTTCAATAGCTGCGCCCTCTTTCAAAAACTCGGGATTTGACGCCACACTGAAATCAATATCCACACCGCGCGCATCAAGCTCTGCTTGAATCGCGGCGCGAACCTTAGCTGCTGTTCCTACCGGGACGGTTGATTTGGTAACCACCACCCGCGGCTCAGTGAGCGACTGACCTATTGATTGTGCAACCGAGAGTACGTGCGATAAATCCGCTGATCCATCCTCATCGGGTGGCGTACCTACCGCAATAAAAATAATCTCGCCGTGTTGCGCGGCTTCTGAAATCTGAGTAGTAAAGCGTAAGCGATCCTGTGCTACGCAGCTTTTGACGAGACGCTCAAGACCAGGCTCAAAGATAGGAATATGTCCTTCTCGTAAGCGGTTGACCTTAGTTTGATCGTTATCGGCACACAGAACCTGATTGCCGACATCTGCAAAACAAGTTCCGGTGACCAAACCGACATAGCCAGTTCCGATAATTGAAATATTCATTGGGTTCTAATTCTTTATTTCTGAGTATTTATTAGTGCTCAATAATAGACTATTCGGGGTTCCTAGTCACAAAAAACGGCTGCAATACACCCCCCATAAGGCCATCAAGAAGAGACTTAAGTCTCATCAATATTGCCACTGAGAGTCCGAGCGCTGGGCTATAACCCATAAGCACAAAGACCTCTGAGTAGGCAAACTCCATCAATCCAATATTTCCAATGGACAGAGGAATGTTCATTATCAGCATAATAATTGGGGTCGCGATCAGCATGTCCATGAAATTGATATTCAGATCAAACACCAAAGCGGTGATATAAACATTTAACACTGCGAGAAAATAAAAGACCAAAGAGTTAATCAACGCCCATACTAAAGCCGAGCGATGATTCGCGTAAACTTGAACTGAGGCAAGCAACTTATCCAGCTTTAGGAATAGCCCTAAGCTAAACGGTAATTTTCTGCTTAAAAAACGTTTAAAGCCGATATAAATTCGACTATCAAAGACCATCCAGGCGATAAAACCTAAACCAAGCGCAAACAGCGCTAGACTGAAAATCACAAAGTCGACGGAGAACACCGACAACTGACTCAATACCGCCAAGCCAGAAAGCGCCAGTAATACCAACACCCCGGTGTATCGCTCTACAAAAACTGATGCCAGTGAATCTGCATGTTTACCGGTGAATTTACCCAACTCGTATGAGCGAACCACGTCACCGCCAACGCTGGTGGGCAGAAATAAATTGTAAAACTGGCCTATTAAGTAGTAGCAAAAAAACCGCCAATAACTGGCCTTTAATCCCCTTGCATGAGCCAACATCGACCACTTTAGCGCGCTACTCATATTCACTAAAATGGCAATTAAAACGGACCCAAATAACAATAATAGATCGGCTTTCTTAATAACGTCTAAAAAACCATTTCGGCCCTGTTCAGAGAACAGCCCAACTTTATAGCAGACGAACGTTAGCAAGCAGATGCTTACGGTAATTTGCAAAATTTTGAGAAAATGTCTTGGCACTGGCTTAACGTCACTAAAAGTGAATGAAATTATAAGAATAAGGCTGATTTGACGCCTTTTTAGTCAATTGTAACTGGGATTTACTAGACAAAGTAAGTATTATGCGCGTCTTCAAGAATTAGACAGGTTTAAACCAAAAATGACTACTGCATCAGCGAGACATATCTTAGTCTCTACCGAGCAATCTTGCTTGGACCTTAAGAATCAAATCGAAACTGGCGAAAGTACTTTTGAAAGTGCTGCTGCCCAACATTCAACATGCCCTTCTGGCAAACAAGGCGGCGATCTCGGCAGCTTTGGCCCGGGGATGATGGTTCCTGAATTTGATAAGGTGGTTTTCAATGAAGAACTCGGCAAGGTCCACGGCCCAGTCCAAACTCAGTTTGGTTACCATTTGCTAGAAATCACAGAGCGCGACGACTAGATCGATTCGTAGTCTGTGACCAAAAGGCGCCCCTCTTAATGAGCGGCGCCTTTTTATGTTCAGGATGAACGGTATGTCGCGGGTGCATGGACCTCGGTATCCCCTTGTGGGGTGTGCACAGGAGCGACGATGTTCAGGAAGCCCGTATCTCGCGGCTGCTTGCCTATAAAATAACTCTAAGAAGAAAGAACAAGCCAGTGCTAATCAACACGACAACAATACTTGGTAGTTTAAGAAAGCTTAAGACTGCTGCGACGCTTGCTGCGATTAAGTAGTCTGAACCTGCATTGCCAACACCTGATGATTGATCGTAGTTGAAGAGGATTGGGGTCCAAATCGCAGTGAGAATTGCATAACTTGAATAAGATAAGAATCGTTTAAGACGAACCCCAGGTTGAAGTCGTACATTCTCGGAAAAGAACGCAAATCGATTCCAGAACGTTATAAGGCTCATGCCGAATAGCAGTGTCCAGTTCACCGCTTTTGCACCTGTTGAAGATTATCGCTAGCGGAGTTTAGTGACTCTACTAAATACCCAACACTCATGCCGGCTATTGCCGCCAAGATAATGTAGCTATCAGAAAATAACGGCTTTAGGAATACGGCTAAGGTCCCGCTGGTTATTATACTCAAGGCAATCGGCTTATTGCGTAGTTGGTCAAAGGTCATGGCAATGAAGGTTGCGACAATGGCAAAATCCAAACCTAATTGATCTAGATTCTTGATAGAGTCGCCGCCAATGATTCCGAGTAGCGTTGATAAGTTCCAAATCACGTAAAAGGTCACACCAGACACCACGGCATAAGAGGCTGAGAATACGCCAAAGCGCTTGGTATGGGCTTGTGACACAGCGAACATCTCGTCGGTCAATACGAATGCAATCATTAGCCGCCAGCGCAAAGGTAAGCGCATTACATGCTCGCGAAACACAATTGAGTAGAGTAGATGCCGAGCGCTAATTACGAAAGTAGTGCCAAAAATGGCGAGTGTCGAAGCGCCGCCACTCATCAGGCTCATGGCGGATAATTGTGCTGCGCCAGCGAACACTAATAAAGAAAGCAGCTGTGCGTAAAGCGGCGTTAAACCAATCTTAATGGCTAAGGCCCCGGTTAATATTCCCCAGGGAATAACCGCGATAGCCAAAGGCAATGTATCAACGATGGCGTCAAAGCAGAGTTTCAGATGACTTTTTGATTGTATCTTCAAGATGGGAAGGGGATAAGTTTAGACGCGCATAGCAATTAGCTTAGCTCAAGTTGGTGAAAATACATAAACCAGTTACTCAGAATGGAGCTGGGTTTCAAGTCTGATTTTCTACCCTTTTGCGTAGCGGACTGGTGCGCGGAAAATGCGCTTTGAGAAATTCCTTTTGGTCAGCCAAAACTCGCCTGCCACGTAGATAAACATATTCGGCATGAGTTGGCTTAAACGGCACCGCTAACAACTGCATTCCGGCTTGCTCGGGGGTGCGCCCTGCTTTGAAATTATTACAACGCTTGCACGATGTCACAACATTGGTCCAGGTATCACTACCATCGTGGCTGAGCGGTGTTACATGATCTCTAGACAAGTCTGTTTGATAGAACGTTGTACCACAGTACATACACAAGAAGTCATCACGGGAAAACAGGGTCTTATTCGTCAAGGGAGGTGTGTAAGTCGGCCTATGATGCCACTTGCTTTGTGACTCTCCATTGGTAGCGATAATTGAATTAATCTCCAATACGCTCTGTTTACCCGTTATAGCACTGATGCCACCGTGAATTTTGTACAGCATATTTCCGCAGCTATACAACACTTGGCCTGCATGATACCAACGTACGGCCTCTTGATAGCTCACCCAATCGAGCGGCATTCCAGCAGCGTCGGTTCGTAAAACTTGTTGGCTTAAATCGTAGCGCAAAGCGGACTCCGGTTATGATCTATTGATAATATTATGGCAACTTTAGCTGTGTCTTCGTCACTTGTCCTAATATATGAAATTTCTGCTATAAATATATCATCGCTTCGACAACCAAGGGCAATAATTTCTGTTACTGGACTACTTAGGCGGTTTCTGACCGAGTTGTTGCAGCATTTCACCCATCATCTGGTGCAATTTATTGACTGCCTGCAACGGACGGACCATGACTTTAAATTCGGTAATTAGGCCGTCTTCGTTCCACTTAACCATATCAACGCCATTGATAACAACGCCATCGATTTGGGTTTCAAATTCCATAATCACGCCATCTTGGTCTTTGGTAGTTCGGGTATAACGAAACGTATCATTGGCCAACACTTTCATTGCCGCATGCAGGTACATTTTGGTAATGGCGCGGCCTTTTTGAGGCGTATGAACCACCGGCGATATAAGCACAGCGTCTTCTGCGAGGATAGAATCCAATTTGTTAATGTCATGAGATTCTGCTATTTCGTGCCAAATGGCTAAAGTATCAATCACTACTAGTTCCTATTACTTAAGTTAAATTAGGTCTGAACCCAGTCAGGGCTCATCGTTGTTCTGTCAGTTGGTATTATTCACGAAACTAGCCCAAACACCAAAGGGTTCCCATGTTTTCTCAAAATATTGCTTGGTGTTACTGGTATCAAGGCCTAATTCAGCATGGCGATAAGCTGAGATACCCATGCAAACCCGCTTCAAGGACTGTTTAATAAA
The DNA here is from genome assembly GCA_963925935.1 of uncultured Arenicella sp. Lineage (GTDB taxonomy): Bacteria > Pseudomonadota > Gammaproteobacteria > Arenicellales > Arenicellaceae > Arenicella. The sequence goes on from CAWUWF010000193.1 coordinate 12,059, forward strand.
AATTAATTTCAGTAGTAATCAGCAGCGAATACGGTCTAATAGTAAAA
>CAWUWF010000194.1:0-20082 GCA_963925935.1 uncultured Arenicella sp.
GTTCTCCAAGCTCTGGCCTTCTTCTACAGTGATAACGCCTTCTTTGCCAACTTTGTCCATTGCTTCAGCAATGATTGAACCAACAGATTCATCAGAGTTAGCAGATATAGTACCTACTTGAGCAATTTCTTTAGCATCTTCACAAGGCTTAGACAGTTCTTGCAATGCTTTAACACACGCGATAACACCTTTGTCGATACCACGCTTAATGTCCATTGGGTTCATGCCCGCAGCAACCGCCTTCAGACCTTCTTTAACCATGGCTTGTGCCAATACGGTTGCAGTAGTTGTTCCATCACCAGCAACATCATTAGTTTTAGAAGCAACTTCTTTAACCAATTGCGCGCCCATGTTTTCGAACTTGTCCGCTAGTTCGATTTCTTTAGCAACCGAGACACCGTCTTTAGTGACAGTTGGCGCGCCGAAAGAACGGTCAAGTACAACGTTACGGCCTTTAGGGCCAAGTGTGATTTTTACTGCATCTGCAAGGATGTTGACGCCGGCAAGAATTTTGGCCCGTGCGTCATCTCCGAATTTTAGTTCTTTAGCTGACATGTTTAATTCCTCTTAAATAATTTGTGTTTTTAAATATTGAGATAGTGGATCATTGAGATCTATTAGAGTCACGATTTATTCTTCAGACAAGGTGCGTAAGCGCGGAAGGTGGGAGCGTACATATGGTACGTGACCAACTGAGCAATTTACGCAACGCGGCATGAAGGGAAAAGTGGGATTCTTACTCAACAATTCCGACGATGTCGTCTTCTCTCATTACCAATAAATCTTCACCGTCTACCTTTACTTCAGTACCGGCGTATTTACCAAATAGAACTTTGTCGCCAACTTTTACATCAAGTGGTCGAACGTCACCGTTCTCTAAAATTTTTCCTTTACCTGCAGCGATGATCTCGCCTTCAGACGGTTTTTCTTTTGCTGACTCAGTTAAGATGATGCCGCCAGCGGATGTTGATTCTTCTTCGTTGCGACGAACTAGAACACGGTCGTGTAGTGGACGAATAGCCATTCGTGAATCCTCCAAAATATCGGATTATAAAAGGGTTAAATAGAATTTGTTTAACTTAGGGTTGCGGTAACAGCTTGTTTGAACTGTAAAGAATGTCTCACAGAACCAACTGCTTTTTAGCACTCAACGCTAAGGAGTGCTAATAATAGGGTCGAGTATAATAAAGTCAATACCCTAGTTAACATTTATTCGCGTTCTGTGTACTCGCCTTCGATGACTTTAGACCCTGACGTGTTGCGGGGTGTATTTTCATTCGGAGTATATGAACCGGTCTGGGCGGTTTGCATTTGAAACATTCCTTTTTTGGCAAACCATGCGATAACAGCTCTACGAATTGGCGGCGTCAATAAAGAGAAGCCTATTGCGTCGGTAACAAAACCTGGGGTCAATAGCACTGCGCCAGCAAATAATAAGGCAATGCCCTCTGCCATTTGCATCGCAGGAACCCGCCCTGCATTCATTTCTTGTTGCACCGCCGTTAAGGTGGCTAAGCCCTGTTGGCGAACTAGATAAGCACCAAGTATTGCAGTAAAGATCACCACCAGAATTGTAGTTCCAACGCCGATCGCGCTACCAACCTTGATCAGCAGTGCAATCTCTACTACCGGTACAAAGATGAATGCTAAAAGAAGAATAGGAAATGCCATTGGTTTTATATAGGGTGAGGTGAAAATAATTCAAGGTACAACTGATCGCTAGTAGAAGTATAACGCTCCGCGACTAGCGCCGAGGGCTTTTAATTCGACCCTTTCGCACCTCTATTGCCTGTCTGTTGTTATTTTTCGGATTCGCATTGCCAACAAGTCATGTAGTTCGGTCGCTAAGTGGGTCGGGCACCCAGAGCTCTTGCCATACATCAAAAACAAGCAATATGCTCTACTATTTATAGCAGCATGCTTTGGTAAAGTAATTGCTCCACGGCTCGCTTCAGTTGTTGTAGAGTATGTGTTTTCGTAATTCATAGGCTCGTGACGAGTTAATTACACCTTCCATGCAGGAACAGCAATGTTACCATTAGCCCAAACTGAATGAAGTTAAAGCCCCGTCGCAAGCAGCAGGATATGATTTCGTAAACAAAGTCTATTGCTTGGCCAAGCTGCGGGCAATTGAACCCTCGCTAACGATTAACCAATACAATCAAACGCGAGCCTAGCACTGCAATAAGCTTAATAAGTAGTTACATGAATAGTGATATGAGTCGTTTCTGGTCTGACAACATTGATAAGCTAAGCCCCTATACGCCGGGTGAACAGCCGCAAATCGCGAATCTGATCAAGCTAAACACCAACGAAAATCCTTATGGTCCCTCGCCCAAAGTATTGGCGGCCATTAGTGCGGCGAATACTGAGGCCTTGCGTAAATACCCGGACCCAAATGCTTGCGAATTGAAACAAACAATAGCCGAGTATTATGGCCTAGAGCGCCGACAGGTATTTGTTGGGAATAGTTCAGATGAAGTATTGGCGCATATTTTTCGTGGCCTACTAAAACAACAACGACCACTATTGTATCCAGACATTACTTATAGCTTTTACCCTGTTTATTGCGCCTTGTTCGAAATCAATTTTCAGTTAATGCCATTAGATGAAAACTTCGAAATCAATTTAGCCGACTACCCAATAGATAACGGAGGCGTTATTTTTGCTAATCCCAATGCGCCCACCGGGATCGCTGTAGAGCTAGAAAAGATAGAGTCTTTTTTACAAGTCAATACAAGCTCTGTAGTGGTGATCGACGAAGCTTATGTGGATTTTGGAGCTGCCTCTGCTGTGGCACTGATTAATAAATACCCGAATTTAGTGGTCACTCAGACTTTATCCAAATCGCGATCACTAGCGGGTTTACGTGTAGGCTTCGCAATGGCGCATGAAAACCTGATAGAAGCCTTAGAAAGGGTAAAGAATAGCTTTCACCCCTATGCCCTAGATGCGTTGGCTCTGGCGGGCGCGCAGGCAGCGATTGAAGATGACGAATATTTTCACGAGACTCGCAAAAAGATTATTGCCACTCGCCACAAAACCACTAAAAAACTGGAGGATTTGGGTTTCAAAGTATTGCCTTCTAGCGGCAATTTTGTATTTGTAAGGCATGCTCAGATTGCGGCTGAAACTTTGTTCCAAGGTCTTCGTGAAAAAGGCATTGTGACGCGTTATTTTGAAAAACCAAGGATTAACGAATTTTTGCGTATCAGCATAGGTACCGACGACGAAATGGCTAGTCTACTGACTGCGCTGGGTGAAATGGTAGCTTAGGGAGCTTTTGATTAGGCACTTGGGGCTTCTAATAGCTGGGCCCTTAAACGCTCAATAAACGCATCGTCCAATTGTAGTTTTTCTTGTGCGTAACGCCCAAAGCTACCATAGGTCGAATCCACATACTCGAGTAAGGTTTCGATATAAATTTGGTCGGCTGCATAAATAGGCGCTAATAGCTCGCTTGATTGACGAGCCAATTTCTCCTGAAAATCCTGATAATTTTCTTGAGTTGTCGCACCACCGGCAAACCATGCTTCCACGCGCCCCTCTAGCTCCTTTTGAGTTAGTAGATAGTCTTCAATAATTTGCTGGTCGTCCACGCCTAACAGCGAAAGAATAAGCGCAGCACCGACGCCAGTCCGGTCTTTGCCAGCAGCGCAATGAAACAATAATGGGGTTAGACCCTCACTCAAACGCAGTAACATTTTTTGGTAGATCGCACGGTGAGTATAAAGCTTCTTAGGGTAGTTGATTCGCATTGCTTCGCGTACTTTCGCTGGGTCTTTTGAATCCAGACTCTCTCGCCACGCTAATTTCATTGCGGCTGACTGGTCAGCACTTCCTACTTCTTGTTCATCATGCCATGAAAGTATCTCGGCATTGGGAACCGCACTGCGGATAGTCGGATACTTTTGAGTTTCATCGGTAAATCGAAGATCCACCACAGTCTTGATTCCTAGCGCCGCGAGTTCGCAAACCCCTTGCTCACTGAGTCGATCGAGTTGCGCCGAGCGAAAAACCTTTCCCCAAACAACCCGTCGACCATCGGCACCTCGATAACCACCAATATCGCGAAAATTTAGAACACCCTCTATATTGAGTACCCGGGAATTTGATGCGGCTTGTGGTTTTTGGTTAGTCATTAGTTCATTGAGGATGATTAGTAAACCCTGAAATCTCAACTGAGTATTCAGCGATAATGGTATATTGCGTGGCGATAAATCTAACGTAATCTTAGTGGGTTTGACACTGCTTTGGTGGCACAATAACGAACTAATTCAGCGTTTTTATTGAAATCGCCTGACAGTTACTGGTAATTCACGGGGTCTAGTCCAATATACTCCGTTGCGGCACTTATAATATGACTAAAACACGACAAAACAATTTGCTCACCAGCTTGCTGACTATGGCTATAGCCTTGGTCAGCGGGCTTGCTATGAGCTCGCCGGCTAACGCCCAGTTTTTTTCTAAGAAGACCCAAGACCTACTCCCAGAGGAGCAAGCTTTCTCAGTAACCGCTGTGATTAGTGATAGTGGGCTAATAAAGGTTAATTGGTCGATCGCCGACGATTACTATATGTACCGCGAACAGTTCTCAATCGAGGTAGCCTCTAGCGAGACAAAAGTAGGTGAGGTGACGTATCCAAGCGGCGTGGTCGAAGATGACTCAGAATTTGGTGAAGTCGTTGTTTATTTTTACAACGCAGAACTTACTGCTCCGCTGGCAGGGAGGCTCCAGACATCTAGGCTAGATCTATTGGTAAAAGGCCAAGGATGCAATAAGCCTGTCGGTGTTTGCTACCCGCCGATAACACGAAAATTGTCACTTGATTTGTCACCTGCTGCATTAGTCGCGGTAAATGATCGGCTGAGTCTTGGGACTGGCAATAGTGAAACGACAATTGATAACAGTGCTCAGGCATCAGCCGCACAAGTGGATGCAGGCGTGGTTAGCGCAGTGTCCATCGAAAGCGCCACAGGTAAAACCTTCTTTACTTATGTGCTTTCTGCCTTTTTTGCCGGCGTTTTGTTAAGCTTCACGCCTTGCGTATTGCCGATGATTCCGATCTTGGCAGGGGTTATTGCTGGCCAACAAAATCCCAGCAGAATGCAGTCGGGTTGGTTAGCGGTTTGTTATGTGGCGGGTACCGTCGTAACTTATATCGCCGCCGGGGCGATAGCTGGAGCCACCGGCGCTCAGTTGCAAGCCTATTTTCAAAACGCCTGGGTGATCTTCGCCATTTGCGGCCTATTATTGGTATTGGCCGCCTCTCTTTTTGGCTGGTTCAAGATTCAGCTCCCGAGTTCTGTTCAAAGCAAACTCAATAGTAGCCAACTAGACAATAAATCCGCATCTCTTTCCAGCTTTGCTCTTGGCTTGATATCTGCCCTGGTCGTAGGAGCCTGCGTATCACCCATCTTAATATTAGCCCTCGGCGCAGCGATCACCCAAGGAGACCCTGTACTTGGAGCCGCGATCATGGGCGCGATGGCAACTGGCATGGGCCTACTGTTGGTATTATTCGGCTTTGGTGCTGGCTGGATCTTACCTAAAGCAGGAGCCTGGATGACCCAGATTCAAATAATTTTCGGCTTTATGGTGCTCGGCGTTGCGATCTACTTGCTCAGCGGCCTTGCCTTTATCCCAGGCTTATATCTTTGGGCTGCTCTGTTATTATGCTTGGGTTTTTATTGCTGGCAATTGGCCAATGACCTTAGTCATACTCTGGTATCCAGCTGTATTCGAGCTGTCAGCGCTGGGATCATTATTTGGGGTGGCATGGCCTTAATCGGCGGTTCGCAAAACGGCAAAAACATCCTGCAACCGCTGTCCACGTTAGGTCTTGGGCAGACCGGCTCTACAAGTATTGCGGATTCGCGCGCCGAATTGCCCTTGGTCACAACCACCACCCTGGCAGAAGTCAACGCCCTATTACAAAGCGCTAAAGAACAAAAGAAGGCTGTGCTAATCGATTTTTATGCAGATTGGTGTCTGGACTGTAAGCGGATGCACCGCACAACTTTTAAGAACCCAAAAGTAGTGGCGGCACTTAAGGATTGGAGCTTCATAGAAATTGATGTCACTGATACGTCAGGTGCCAGTGAAGAAGTAAAACGTCATTTTAAGGTGTTTGGTCCGCCAGCTACGTTGTTTGTAAACAGCAAGGGTCAAGAACGACTCGATTTACGACAATATGGCTACATCAAGGATGACGCCTTTCTAGAACTGGTATCACAAGTACAATAAAACTGAATAAGCAAACACGACTTTAACCAAGCCAATAGATTCCCTATGAACACAAGCAGCAAAGCACTCTTACTAATTATGGCTATCACCGCATTTGCCGTAGGCGTAATCGTTAATTCAGCTCAACTGGATAGTGATGTTGACTCACAGGCATTATTAACTGCCCAACTGCTATCTGATCCCGTTACTAATAAAAATGAAACGGTTGGCGATCATTTAAAAGAGCTTACTTTAATTAACTTTTGGGCTAGCTGGTGCGCGCCTTGTCGTGAAGAAATGCCCGTTTTTGAGGCGATGGTACAGAGCAATGCAGCGCTAGGGTTTCAAGTGATTGGTATTGCCATCGACAGCCCCGAAAAGGCTCAGCCAATGTTAGATTCAATGGGGATTACTTATCCGATTCTTTACGCTGAGCAAACGGGCATACTACTAATGGAAGCAAGCGGCAACCCTCAAGGCTTGTTGCCTTATTCCTTATTGCTGAATAGCCAAGGCAAGGTACTAGAGCAACGCCTAGGAAAGATTCATCAACAAGATATCTCGATTTGGATCGAGCGGTATTTATAATGAATTGGTCTCAACTTAGCTTAGTCGTCGATGCAAATCAGGTAGATCTGGTGAGCACTATGCTAGAAGTGTTTCTGGCTCAAGCGGTCACTACTGAAAATGCCGGTGAAGATGAGTTTTACGAAATTGCTTTTCCTGGTACGCCCGACTGGAAAAAAGTAGCCGTCACCGGTTTGTTCGAGGAGCAGGTAGATGTAGCACCTATAATTGAATTTATTCATTCTCAATTAAGCCAGCAAGAAGTCCCAACATCAGTATCCAAATTAGTAGATCAAGATTGGGAGCGGGTTTGGTTAAGCTCATTCAAACCGATTCAAGTCGGAACCAAACTTTGGGTTTGTCCAAGTTGGTGTGAACCCGTTGATGCCAACGCACGTAACATTATCCTAGACCCCGGCCTAGCATTTGGCACAGGGACTCACGCCACCACGGCAATGTGCTTAAACTGGCTATCTGATCAAAACCTAAGCGAGAAAAATGTTCTGGACTACGGCAGCGGATCGGGAATACTGGCCATCGCAACGGTGTTCTCTGGTGCAGCACATGCCGACGCGGTAGACATTGATCCACTAGCCGTCACGGCCTGTAAGGAGAACGCTGAACGCAACGGCGTTGCGGAAAAAGTCATCGCTTATTTGCCGGATCAAATAGGCTCCGATTCACAACAACCGGCAACTTACGATTTGGTTATTGCGAATATTCTCGCCGACGTAATAATTGAATTACGTGACACCCTACTGGTACATTTAAAACCTGGCGGACGATTGCTATTAACTGGGATCCTCAATACTCAGGCTGATCGGGTAATAGCCGCCTTTGGTGACGACTATACCTTTGAAAAGGAAATTCGCGATCAGTGGTGCTTGCTGGCTTCGCGCTGAGTTGGCTCTCATATGGTTAGCACTATAGCGGTAAGCGGCGAGACAACAACAATATTAAATCGAGTAAAAAACTCGGATGAAAGTGAGCTCTTTGACGAATAAAACTCAGTGCCCAGAATGTTTTGGCGTCTTTATGATTACTGATGAGCAACTTCTCAGAAGCAATGGCAAGGTGCGCTGTGGTCGCTGCCGTAGCGCGTTTAACGCGACATTAATTTCAATTGAAGAAGCAGCTCTGGATAGGCCCAAATACGGCAGAAGCAAGCCGGTACAGACAAGGAATAGTGATGAAGAGCGACGCGACAAGAATTACTCGCAAATTGTGTCGCGATCAGATGTCACCAAATCAGTAATACCTCAAGTAAATGATAATCGGGCCAAAGCCCATGATGGACAACCTGCGGTGTATGGTAAAACGCCGTCAGAATCTGACCGCGATTCCTTCTCCATCACCCACTATCCTGGAGAACACGTGCTAACAGACGCCTTGTCTGTGATTGACGATACGCCAAGTTTTAATATTGAAGACTATAGTGAGTCAAATATGGGTAACGCCGAGTCGGCCGATAATCCAAAGCAACACAATATAGCGTCAGAAGATGTAATAAAAACCAGTTATGACCCACGCTTAACAGACACCCTAGCGGCTATTAAGCAGGCTAAATCTGGGCGTTCGGACGTTAAAAGCCCATATGCCAGTCAATTTAACGAAGCTGCGAGCGATCAAATAGACGCTGATGAAGACTACCCAATCGACTTTGGTAAAACCACAAAACACAGAGCCCTGAGTCACTGGGCATACGGCCCGCTATTAGGGCTAATGGCATTGCTGCTGACAGCGGCGCTTAGCTACCAACTTTGGCTGAAACAAGCTGCGCCTATTCTTGAAAGCACTCAGCTCGCAACAGCCTTACAACCAATAAAACAGCAATTGGAAAAGTATGCCGTTGTTCTTCCAGAGCGGCGAAATTTAAAACAGCTCGAATTACTATCTGCGAGAACCGAAGCCCATCCCACCCTCTCTTCAACTGTTCTTTTACGCGCTAGCTTAATAAATAGAGCCAAGATCTCACAACCGTTTCCATGGCTGGAGCTTTCGCTTACCGATGAAGACGGGATACTAGTCTCGCGGCGCGCTTTGTCGCCTAATGATTATCTACATAACAATCGATTAGAGAACCTTATCAAGGCAAATGAGTTAAAACGGGTAACCATCGAGCTACTGGCTTTTCCTAAGCAAGCTCACGGGTTTGAACTTAGGTTATTGAACAAGTAGGGAGTCCATCAACCTGACCAGACTTCGAATTGGCCAAACAAACACAAATTATTCGTGAAAACGATTGTTTGCATCTTTACCGACATGCCCACCATCGGTATTATTTGTCATCCTGACCCATAACACCCCAAAGACAGCGACAAACCTTCTGCAATGGCTATTAAAATCGGACCTTTTCAATTGGCCAACTCGGTAATCGCTGCCCCTATGGCTGGAGTATCTGACAAACCCTATCGTAAGCTTTGCCGTCAATATGGCGCGGCTATGACGGTGTCAGAAATGGTGACTAGCAAGTTAGAGCTTAGGGAGTCTACCAAAAGCCGGTTTCGGATGGATTTAGTCGGCGAGCCAGAACCCATTGCGGTTCAAATTGTCGGCACCGAACCACACCAACTTGCCGCCGCCGCTCAGTTCTATGTAGACAATGGCGCTCAAATAATTGACATCAATATGGGTTGCCCCGCTAAAAAGGTCTGTAAGAAGGCGGCAGGCTCTGCGCTATTGGAAGACGAGCCATTGGTTCAAGAAATCCTACAAACGGTGGTGAATTCGGTAGACGTTCCAGTGACATTGAAAATTCGCACCGGTGCCAATCCAGAGTCACGTAATGCTCTCACTATAGCTAAAATAGCTGAACAAGCAGGGGTGCAATGCCTGACCATTCATGGACGCACCCGACAGTGTAAGTTTGCTGGCGCGGTTGAGTACGACACAATTGCAGCCGTCAAAAATGCAGTCTCCATCCCGATTATCGCCAATGGTGATGTCTGCACACCACGCGATGCACTTAACGTGATGACTCAAACAGGGGCGGACGCCATCATGATTGGCAGGGCGGCCCAAGGCCAGCCGTGGTTATTTCAACAGATCGCTGGATATTTAGAAAACGGTGAAGCTTTGGAAATTCCGAGTCGGATTCAACGTGCCAATACTATTGTTGAACACATTAGCGCCATACATCAGTTTTACGGGCCGCGGCTTGGCGTAAGATTCGCCCGCAAACATATAAAGTGGTATTTGCAAAACTGGGAAAATCCAATTGATCCGCCCTATCGCCGCCAAATCACCGCCACTGAAGATACTGATCTACAACTAAGTTTATTGGCGGCGTTTTTAGAATCCGGTTGCAACGATTTCATGTTTTGCAAAACGGGTGATCCAATCATTCGCAAATCTAAATCGCCCCTTCCATCATTGGCAGCTTAGAGTATGTTAGGCCGCTTAGAACAATAATCATCTTCCATTGCACGAAGATAATCGTAAAATAAAATCAACAAATGAATAAAGACGACCCCCTCGCTGAATGTGTTACCCATTCAATCCAACAGTATTTCCAAGACCTCAATGGCCAACAACCGCAGAATCTGCACAACTTCTTTATCAACGAAGTGGAGAAACCATTTCTGAGAGAAGTTATGCAACAGGTTGCTGGCAACCAAAGTAAAGCCGCCGACATACTCGGAATTAACCGCAATACTCTGCGCAAAAAATTGAAAATTTACGGTCTTGCTTAACTCGCCTTTTGGCTGTTAACAATGCTTATTCGGTATTACTTGTTTTTGATTACCTTTACTTTCATGACCTAAGCCTCGATAGCGCGGATATTTAATGTTAATCCGGTCTATTTAAATTTGTTTATCCACCCTTTATTAACTCCACTGCGCCATACACCTCATGCCAACAAATCTTATTCTTCCAAAACGTGCGCTGCTGAGCGTTTCTGATAAATCCGGCATCTTAGAATTCGCCCAAGCATTGAGCGCGGCAGGCGTCGAAATACTATCGACCGGGGGCACTGCAAGCTTACTGAGCCAGAATGGTGTCAGCGTTACAGAAGTATCTTCATACACCGGCTTTCCTGAAATGATGGACGGCCGAGTAAAAACATTACATCCTAAAGTACACGGCGGTATTTTGGGTCGGCGTGGCATTGACGATGAAGTGATGCAGCAACACGACATTGCACAAATCGATATGGTGGTGGTCAACTTATACCCATTTCAAGCAGCGGTGGCTGACCCCAAATGCGACCTTGGCTTAGCCATCGAAAACATCGACATTGGTGGCCCAACGATGGTGCGCTCTGCTGCTAAAAACCATAAAGACGTGGCTATTGTGGTAGACGCGGGTGAATACCAGGGCTTAATAGAAGAAATCAAACAAGGCGGCATTTCTCAAGCCAGTCGTTTTCGACTTGCCTGCAAAGCGTTTGAACACACCGCTCAATATGACGGAGCGATCGCTAACTACCTCGGGCGCGTTCAAGAGGACGGCAGCAAATCGGATTTTGCGGCTACTTTCAATGTGCAATTCAAGCATCAGCAAACAATGCGTTATGGCGAGAACCCGCATCAAAAAGCGGCGTTTTATATAGAAGACAATGCGCCGACGGGTATTGCAACCGCGACTCAGGTTCAAGGCAAAGAATTGTCCTATAACAATATTGCAGACACCGATGCCGCGTTGGAGTGTGTAAAGCAATTTGATGGAGCACCCGCTTGTGTGATTGTTAAACACGCAAACCCGTGCGGTGTTGCGGTTGCGGCGACTTTGCTTGAAGCCTACCAAAAAGCTTTTTCTACCGACCCAGAGTCTGCGTTTGGCGGCATCATTGCATTTAATCAAGAGCTAGATGCACAGACCGCGGCATTGATTATGGATAAGCAATTTGTTGAAGTTATCATTGCACCATCGGTATCCGGCGCAGCAAAAGCCGTTATTGCATCTAAGAAAAACGTTCGCGTACTCGAATGTGGTACCTGGAGTGATGATGCCCATAACACACTCGAATATAAGCGCGTCACAGGCGGCTTACTATTACAGGAAAATGACTTAGCCCTGACCAATACTCTTGACGTAGTCAGTAAAGTACAACCCAGCGAACAGCAGATGTCCGACCTACTATTTGCGTGGAAAGTATCAAAATTCGTAAAATCAAATGCCATCATTTACGCTGCTAACAATATGACCGTTGGGGTAGGCGCAGGCCAAATGAGCCGCATTAATTCAGCGCGTATCGCAGGTATTAAGGCAGAGCACGCTGGGCTAAAAGTTAAAGGATCGGTGATGGCGTCCGACGCTTTCTTCCCATTCCGCGATGGCATCGACAATGCGGCAGAAGCAGGAATTGCCGCAGTGATTCAACCGGGTGGTTCTATGCGAGACGATGAAGTAATCGCCGCCGCCGATGAAGCCGGTATGGCCATGATTTTTACTGGCATGCGGCATTTCAGACATTAATCAAATGGGCAGTCTAAGTTGGCATGGCTTAGATCAAGATCAAGCGCACGCCAACCGCGCCTAAAAATATCGCAGCGGTCCGATCGAAACCCTTTTTCGCACGCTGATAAACCGCTCGGCTGCTTGACGTAGATAAACTTAAGGCCACCAGCGCGTACCACGAAAAATCAATCACAAATGCAATGATAGCAACCAACCAAGTAGTGTTCTCGGGTGGTGTTGCAGGAACGAAAGCAGCGAATATTCCAGCGATTACCAGCGCTGTCTTAGGGTTGCTCGTTTGCGTTATTAAGCCCTGGGAAAATGCTTGGAAGAGACTGATTGCAACTTCGCCGGGGTGGCCTTGGGCTATCAATGGCTGACCAGCTCCTCTCCAAATTCGCCAAGCTAGGGTCAATAAATATACGCCACCCAATACTTTAAAGACCAGAAAGATACTGGGGACCTGCTCTAGCAAAGTAGTCACGCCAAAGCTGGCTAGTATCGCAAAAATTGAAACGCCTAAACCAGTCCCTAGAGCAGTCGCTATTCCATGTGCTCGCGACTGCGATAACGACATCTTGGCGACAATCAAAAAGCTCGGGCCCGGGCTCATTGCACCAATAAATAGTACGCCGGCAATAGCGATTAAAAAATTGTATTCACTCATTTTGCGACTTCACTCGAAACTGATTATTCTAATATTCGCTCTAGTGTAATCTTAAGGCCGACTAGAATCACAATAGTTATTCAATGTTTTCGGTAAAAAATAGTTTTAGGGCTTGTCGCTTTCACCCAGTTAACCTTAGTAGTCTGCGCCCCAGTAAACGAACGACTGATCAACAACAGACGGTTTATGTAAGTCTTAATCACAACCCCCAAGCACTGCACCTGAATCAGTATTCCAACGCTGTACCATGGGGTATATCGTGTTAGAATTCATCCTACTCGAATAAATTGAGTAAGCCCAGGGGGCGGTATTTACCTGAGATGTGCGCATTGAGATGCACAGACCCCTTGAACCTGATCCGGTTGATACCGGCGTAGGAATGGGTCAGATGCAGTACCCTTCCCGCCCTGCCGGGTCTTTTTAAGATATTAAAGAGACCTTCATGAAACACCTTCCTTTTTATATTGGCGCGTTTACACTCGCTAGCTTATGGACAAGTATTGCCATGGGTGCTCCCCTGGATGAGATAACGGTTACCGCCGAACTGCTCGAAAATAATGTTCTCGAGTTACCCAATAGTGTGACCATCATTGACCAAGCGGCCATTGAGCAAAGAAGTGCTCAACACCTAGAAGACCTATTAAATCTAGCTCCAAATGTGAACTTTGCATCTGGGGCCTCACGCGGCCGATTTATCCAAATTAGAGGCATAGGCGAACGCAGCGAATTTCAAGAACCGATTAATAATTCGGTTGGGGTAGTGGTTGATGGAATTGACCTAACCGGCATTGCAACTGCAGCCAGTACTCTTGATGTTGATCAAATTGAAGTTTTGCGGGGGCCGCAGGGCACTTTATTTGGCGCAAATGCCTTAGCCGGTTTGATTAATGTTGTATCAAATAAGCCGAGTGACTCTTTGTTTACCAAGTTGACCGCTGCGGTAGAGGATTTTGGAGGGTTGGAATGGAGTGGCGTAATCAGTGGTCCAGCATCTGAGAATACTGGCTATCGGCTGGCCGTTAAGCACTATGCGAGCGATGGCTTTAGCGATAATGTTTTCCTAAATCGGCAGGATACCAATAACATCGATGAGACCACCGCGCGGGCGCGATATGTCGCACAAGTTAACGATCACTTAAACTTAGATTTTACGGTTTTCGTTGCAGATATTGAAAATGGCTATGATGCATTTAGCTTGGACAATACTCGGCAAACGTACTCAGATCAGCCGGGGGTCGATATTCAAAAGACCAGAGCTGTCTCTGCTCGCGCCGACTATCAAATCACTGATAGCCTGAGTTTTCAGGGTTTAGTCAGTCTTGCCCTGTCTGATCTTGAATACAGCTTCGACGAAGATTGGGGCCACGACGGTATTTGCCAAAACACAGCTTGTGATAGTGACCTGTTTGGCTTTGACTGGTTTTACTCCTCACTTGATAATTATCAGCGCGAGAACGACAACACCAGCATTGATCTTCGCTTAGTTTCGAACGCCGGAGACACCCATGATTGGGTATTGGGCTTGTATCACCGTGATCAAAAAATTGATCTTGGTCGCGTGTATAGCTTTGCCGAGGCTGATTTTAGTAGCCAGTTTTATACCACCAATACGGCTATTTACGGTCAGTATGAGCTTAGCCTTTCTAGCCAATGGTCGCTTTCTAGCGGATTACGTTTCGAACAACGCGAATTGGACTACGACGACAATTCTGGCGCTACCGCTAGCACCGATGAGAATCTTTGGGGCGGACGAATAGCCGTCGAATACCATCCCGATTCAGGCGCATTCTATTATGCCTTGGTCTCACGCGGCTATAAGCCGGGCGGCTTCAACTTGGAAGGTTCAATTGCTGATGCACAGCGTGAGTTCGAAACTGAAACCATGATTAATTACGAGCTTGGCGTGAAACATCTTTTACTCGATGGAAAATTGCAATTACAAAGCTCCCTTTTTTATCAAGACCGTGATGCCATTCAGACCAAGCAATCTATTGTCACTTCAATCGCGAGCGGAGAGCTTGGTGGGCTATGCCCCTGCAGCTTCACAGACTTTACCGACAACGCGACCACCGGATCTAACAAAGGCCTCGAACTGGAGTTTACGTGGTCCGCTACGGAGCAAGTAGAGGTGTACGGCAGCTTGGGAATCTTAGAGACGGAATTTGATACCTTTTTGACATTCGAGCACGTCAATGCGGATAGAGATAATGGCATGCCTTTTGATCTGGCCGGCCGCAAACAGGCTCATGCCCCCGGTTATCAATGGGTACTTGGCGGTAGTTACTGGCTTGCTGAAGACTGGAAAATTAGTGGTTCAATAGAAGCTAAAGATGCGTTTTACTTCTCTAACCGACACGATGCACAATCGGACTCATACGAATTATTGAATATTGAGCTAAGCTATCAGGCAGATAATTGGCGGCTTGCGCTGTACGCTAAAAATCTAACAGATGAATTGGTTAAAACACGCGGTTTTGGTAGTTTTGGAAATGACCCCCGAAAATTTTATAAAACTGAGCCCTACAATCAATTCGCCGCGCCTCGCCTAGTTGGCTTAAAAGCGAGTTTGGAGTTTTAGAATGAATCTATCCGTAGAAATTAGTCTGTATCCATTGCAAGATAACTATTTAGACATTATTGACCTCTTCCTGATAGATATTAATCAAAATGCACACCCGCTTGAGATTCGCACATCCAATATGAGCACCCGTATATTTGGCGATTTTAACTCGGTCACGCAACTGCTAAATTCGGCAATGCGTCGTTCAATGCAGCTGCATGGCAAAATTGTTTTCGTTTGCAAATACCTTGAAGGCGACGCACGGCAATTAGAGGCTTACGATTAGATGCAAGACCTGATTGCGTCTATTGGCGTGGCTTGGGCTGGCACCAGCCAACTAGAAATAGTATCTGTGGTTTTCGGCTTAGTCTATGTGGTGCTCGCAACGCGTGAGAATATTTGGTGTTGGCCTGCTGCTTTTATTGGCACCGGTACCGCGGTGTTTTTATTTTGGGATGCTAGCCTAGTAATGGAATCAGCGTTGAACGTATATTACCTTGCTATGGCAATATTTGGCTGGTGGCAATGGCGGGCCGGCGGTCACAATAACTCTGGCTTGCTTATCTCATCTTGGAAGGGCCGTCAGCATCTAATTGCGATTAGTTTAATTAGTGTTTTGACCCTAGTGAGCGGCTATTTACTGAGCACACGATCAGCAGCAGCCTTACCTTATGTTGACTCATTCACGACCTGGTCTGCAGTAATAACCACTTGGATGGTAGCTCGTAAAATTTTGCAAAACTGGTTGTACTGGATCGTAATCGACCTAGTCGCCATGTGGCTATTCTCTGAGCGCGGCCTCTACCTATACGCACTATTGTTTTTGCTATACTCCCTGATTGCCGTGATTGGACATTTCCAATGGAATAAAAAGTATCTGCACCAGCAGAAGAGTCGCTATGCGAGATAACACACCCATCGATCAAATATTGCTCGACGCAGACGTCGACTGGCGAGCCTGGCCAATTGTAGGACCTCCCAAGATTTCGGGCCGATTCGAATCTGGGCTTAATCATCGAACGCTATTGATCGTATCAGCGGGCAAACAGTATGTACTCAAGCTTTTTGAATCGCCGTCACCAATGGCTATCGCGGCTCAACGCTGGGCTGCGAAACGCGCCCTCGCGGCCAAAGTTGTATACGCACCCAACGATGGTCGCTATCTATTGATGGAGTTCTTAAATGGTGAGGAATTAGTAGCATCCGAGCCTGACGTCATCAATGTAAAAGCAATTGCTGAGCTTACTAAAGCCCTGCATGATGAGACAATTGATCAAACCGGCATCGCTTGTGGATACTTCAACTACCGCGCTTATTGTGAGCAGTACTTGCAACACTGCGAGCCTGAAATTCATAAGCTACACCATTCATTAAGGCCGGCTTTGGATATTTTCACCCAGGACCAGACGCCGCTAAAATTCTGTCACAACGATTTAGTGTTAAGTAATTGCCTATTGGATGATGGAAAAGCATTACTACTCGACTGGGAATTTGCCCAAATCAATAATCCTTGGTTTGATCTGGCATCAATAATTTATTATTGGCAATTGAACGCCACCCAAAGCCAAGATTTTTTGGATGCTTACCATTGTGATTTAGAAGCACAACACCAACAACCCATATTTTATGCCGCACAATGCGCGGTGGTATGGCTAGATATACTTTGGCACTTGGATAAGTTTGGCTCAGATCACTACTCCAAACTCTCAGAAAAAATTGGCCACCTAAAGGAATTAACTGAAGCGCTGGAGGACCAGCTCAATATTTGATGTGACAGGCTAACGTCTTACACGCAGCAAGCCTTCCTGAGCCGTAGAGGCCACCAGAGTACCATCCTGAGAATAGACACTGCCGTGGGCAAAGCCTCGCCCATTACCGGTTGAGCGTGCTCGGCAATCATAAAAAAACCATTCATCAGCACGGAAACTACGATGAAACCAAATGGCATGGTCGATCGATGCCAACATCACGTTTTCGTGCCGCGTTAGCATATTGCGATCATCTAATTTATGCGGCATCAACGCCGAAAGTAGTAAACCCATGTCAGAGATATAAGCCAACACCGAGGTATGGCAGTCGGGGTCTTCAGGTAACGTTTCCTTGGTCTTGATCCACATCTGCACGGCGTTAGGCGCACTCGTTGGGTCGGGCTCCAGATAATGCACATCCAAAAACTCTGCCTGAAAGCTCTTAATTCGAGGCTTAGTTTCTTCTAAAGAAGCATGCAGGGTTTCAATCGGAGGTATCGACTGCCGAGAATATTCTAGGCCTTCTTCAGGCTTTTGAAACGAAGCCGAAAGGTTAAATATTTGTCGCCCATGTTGTATCGCAACAACTCTGCGTGATGAAAAGCTACCGCCATCCGAGCTGCGGTCAACCTCATAGATGATTGGCGCATTGACATCGCCTTTCAATAAAAAATAGGCATGTGCTGAATGAATTTTTCGATCATCATCGATCGTGTTGTAGGCAGCGCGAATCGCCTGACCCAAAACCTGACCACCGTAAACCTGGCCTGTTTTTAGATCTCGGCTTTGGCCGCGATATAAATTATCATCGAGTCGCTCACAACGCATGAAATCAAGTAATGAGTCTGTACTGCTATCATTATTCTGCATAAATCTAAGCCCTAGCTAGCTCTATAAACAAAAAAGCTATTAATTACTGAATGATGGTGGTGGTATTGGTATCAATACCGGCTTCTTTCGCGGCTTTCTCAAAGGCGACACAGGCGTGTGAATTATCCGCACCACCATCAATTAATTCATCGCAATTCATTGATTCAATACTGCTCATACAAGCATTCGCCAATGACTCTAATCCAGCGTCTTTAGTTTGGGTAACATAGGGTGCGACAATGCTGGCACACATGCTATCGAACATCATGTTCATCATTTTTTCCATTTCCGGTGCCAAGCCTTGTTTTTTAATTTCTTCAGTGCCACACAGCTTAACCTTGGCACACACTTTTTGGGTCATATCATCAATGCTTTCTGCCTGCGCAGCAGTTGAACATAAAAGACCGGCGAACAGCGCTACTAAATTTGATCGGAATAAAGTCATTAATATTTCTAATATTTGGATGAGCGGAATTATTTTCGAACATGGTACAACAAAATAGGCCAGTAATTTCACTTGTTATAGCTGGTTAGGAATTAGCTCAGCGTAATTGAATTAGATCAGCTAAACGTCGTAGCCTAATACGGGCGACAACCACCTCTCAACACTAATCAAATCCAAGCCTTTGCGTTCCGCGTAGTCTTCTACCTGATCCTGTTGGATGCGGGTGACGGAAAAATAGCGCGCTTGCGGGTGCGCGAAATACCAGCCACTTACCGCTGAAGTCGGTAGCATCGCGAAGCTTTCGGTAATAGTCATGCCGGCGTTTGTGTCAGGCTCGAGTAGCTCCCATAGAGTGCCTTTCTCGGTGTGATCTGGGCATGCGGGGTAGCCAGGGGCGGGGCGAATACCTCGATATTTCTCGCGGATCAAGTCATCGTTTGCTAGGCTCTCTTGCGACTCATAGCCCCAAAATTCCTTACGTACTCGTTCGTGCATATGTTCGGCAAAGGCTTCTGCTAAGCGATCTGCGAGAACCTTCAACATGATCGATTGATAGTCGTCATGCTCGGCTTCAAATTCAGCAATTTTAGCTTCTATCTTATGCCCTGTGGTAACCGCAAAAGCGCCAATGTAATCGTCTAAACCCGAGTCTTTAGGCGCGATGTAATCTGATAAGCAATAATTTGGACGATTGTTCTTTTTACTATCTTGTTGACGTAGATTGTGGAGCGTTTTGCGTACTTGTGTTCGGCCTTCATCAGCGTAGACATGAATGTCATCTCCGTCGCTATTGGCCGGGAAAAAACCGATCACACCGCGTGCTTCTAGCCACCGTTCATCCACAATGTGCTTTAACATGGCTTGCCCATCGGCGAATAGTTTAGTCGCTTCTTCGCCAATAACCTCATCGTTTAGAATTCGTGGATAACGTCCAGCCAATTCCCATGCACTAAAGAACGGCGTCCAATCAATTCTCTCGATCAGTTTATTTAAATCGTAATCGTCAAACGTTTTTAACCCGAGAAATGTTGGTTTATCGGGTGTATAAGTAGACCAATCGATAGCGTCTTTATTGTTTCTTGCGGCTACCAACTCTAAGGTTTTATACACCTTGCCATGCTTGGCGCGTTCTACCCGAATACGCTCATATTCAACTTTTAAATCCTCTACGAAGCCGACCTTTTTATCCTTTGACAATAGCTTTTGTGCAACACCCACCGCTCGCGATGCATCCGGCACATGTACTACTTGATCTATTAGTAGATTGGGTTCTATTTTTAGCGCAGTATGAACCTTGGAGGTGGTTGCTCCACCAACCATCAATGGCAACCGCACTCCTTGGCGTTGCATCTCTTTGGCCATATGCACCATTTCGTCTAAGGATGGCGTGATCAAACCTGACAAGCCAATCAAATCACAATTTTGCGCAATAGCTTGTTTTATAATTTGTTCGGCTGGCACCATCACACCTAGATCAATCACTTCAAAGTTATTACATTGTAGAACCACGCCAACTATGTTTTTACCAATGTCATGCACATCGCCCTTAACCGTGGCCATTAATATCTTGCCATTGGTTTGTGAAACGTCCCCACCGGC
>CAWUWF010000195.1:0-6458 GCA_963925935.1 uncultured Arenicella sp.
TAGGAGATGGTTAGTAAAACATCGCCGACGGAGACTGTTTCACCTTGGCGCGTTTTTATATCCGCGATATGCCCGTCATGGGGTGCGCTGATATTTGTTTCCATCTCCATTGCTTCTAATATGATGATTGTGTCCCCAGAGCGTACTTTTTGACCGACGACGACCGATACCGCAATAACGGTACCCGCCAGTGGCGCGGTAACCGGCTCACCGCCAGGGATGCTGGCAGCAAACCCGTTGTCACTACTATCGGCTTGATCTATGCCGCTTATAGAATTGGCTGCACCGGCCACAGAGGTGAGA
Source organism: uncultured Arenicella sp. (assembly GCA_963925935.1). Lineage (GTDB taxonomy): Bacteria > Pseudomonadota > Gammaproteobacteria > Arenicellales > Arenicellaceae > Arenicella. Next base: position 304 of record CAWUWF010000195.1, read on the forward strand.
TCACCTCCATCATTGACGGTAACCACGTAACTTTTACCTTCAACTTCAACGGTATAGACAGAGCCTTCTGCGGCATTACTAGCGTCGCTTGTAGCTTGTGCAGCCGTCGTTTGAGCATCGGCCGCATGAGGCGCAGGTTCAAACGCGCTTGGGTCCCCTCGATTTTGAATAAAATTCAAACCAACTTGTTGAAATAGTGCGTAGCTAAGCACGTCGTCGATTAGGTCTTCGCCGTCTTTGACTTGTAAATCATGCTCTTTGGTCAGTGCCGCGAACTCATCTATCAGAGACTGCATTTCTGGTTCAATCAAATCTGCCGGGCGACAGGTGATCGCTTCTTCACCATCATCTAAAACTCTAGATTGTAATTCGGCATCTACCGGTGCAGGTGTAGCACCGTATTCGCCGCGCAACACTCCAGCTGTTTCCTTGGCGATGGTTTTATAGCGCTCACCCATCAGGATGTTGATAACCGATTGAGTGCCAACAATTTGAGAGGTGGGGGTAACTAAGGGGATATAACCCAGATCTTTGCGAACTCTTGGAATCTCTGCCAAAACTTCATCAAATCTGTCAGAGGCCCCTTGTTCACGCAGTTGATGTTCCATATTTGTGAGCATGCCACCAGGAACCTGCGCCACTAAAATACGCGAGTCAACACCCCGCAAAGAGCCCTCAAACTGGGCGTATTTTTTACGTACTTCACGAAAGTAGTTAGCTATTTCTTCGAGCTTAGTAATGCTTAAGCCGGTATCACGATTGCTGCCTTCAAAGATAGCGACAACTGATTCGGTGGCTGAATGTCCGTAGGTCATCGCCATCGATGAAATAGAAGTGTCCACGTTGTCAATTCCTGCTTCAACGCATTTTGTAATCGTCGCCGTGGACAGGCCAGTGGTCGCGTGGGCGTGCAGCTGAATCGGTATGTTAGTTGCTTTCTTTAATTCTCGAACCAGTTCAAAACCGGTATAAGGCTTGAGTAGGCCGGCCATATCCTTGATGCAGATAGAGTCTGCGCCGGCATCTTCGAGCTGGCGCGCCATGTCCACCCACAAAGCAGTATTGTGGACCGGGCTTACGGTATAAGAGATTGTGCCCTGAGCGTGCTTGCCAACACGGTTGACAGCTTTTAAGGCGGTGGTGATATTACGCATGTCGTTCATCGCGTCAAACACTCTAAACACGTCGATGCCATTTATTGCGCAGCGTTCGACAAATTTATCTACCACATCATCTGCATAGTGCCGATAACCCAAAATATTTTGACCGCGAAACAACATCTGTTGCGGCGTGTTGGGCATCGCCTTTTTTATTTCACGAATGCGATCCCACGGGTCTTCACCCAGATAGCGAATACAGGCATCAAAAGTTGCTCCTCCCCACGATTCCATTGACCAATAGCCAATCTGATCTAGCTTTTCTGCGATCGGGAGCATGTCGTCAATCCGCATACGAGTCGCTAACAGCGATTGGTGTGCATCGCGTAAAACGACTTCCGTTATACCTAGTTTCTGTTTCGACATTTGTTGATTCGTTCTAAATAGTAAAGTGGGCTGGTTCCATGGTTTGCATGTAAAGCAATAATGATTCGGGAACGTATTACCTACGGTTTATCTTGAGGCCCCTTGGCGGTGAGCCTTGAGGGCCAGCTTTATCGCTTCGAGTACCTGTGTAGATGGGGCGTCTACGCTACCATTGCTTAGCAGCGGCTCAAGTTCCGTTTGATCAAATTCACTCTTCGATAATGCGTTGACGATTCGCGACATTAGCGCGGTTGCGAAAACCAGAATGGTGAGGAAAACAAATACCGTTCCCATGCCATACAGCATAAGGTCTAACCCTTGGTCAATCAGTGATGTTTGCATGGTTAATTCCTGTTTTGCCTGAACACGATAGGTAATACCTAAATTCTACCTCATTTAGACAAATGACAATAAGCCCGACTAGTGCATATTTCAAAAAAAGCACCAAATTGGGGCGTTCGACCCGTTAGCTAAGCAACATCATGGCTGCTTAAATACGCCATTAGAGCATCGTATAAATATTCAACATCCTTGCTGCCGGCCGTTTCGCGAATCGAGTGCATGGCCCATTGTGGTGCACCAATATCCAATGTTTCAATACCTAATTCGCTAGCGATAATGGGGCCAATGGTACTGCCACAGCCCATGTCTGCACGGGTCACATAGTGCTGGATCGGTATGCCCGCCTTTTCACAAAGATGCTGAAACCGTGCAGAACTAACGCTGTTGCTGGCATAGCGTTGTTTGGCATTTATCTTAATTACAGGTCCTTGATTTAAAATTGGACCATGATTTTCGTCGTGTTTATCTGGGTAGTTAGGGTGCACTCCGTGTGCGTTATCGCAACTGATCAACGTTGACCTGCTAATTACTTGCGTGAGTCGGCCATTACCATCAATCAATCGTTCCAATACCGAACGTAAGAACGGCCCCTGTGCGCCGCAGCTGGAGGCTGAACCAACTTCCTCGTGATCCGTTGAAATAAAGAAAGAACTCTGGTCGCTTTCGCTATCGATCAGCGCGCGTGCACCGACATAGGTGCTAAGCAAGTTATCTAGCCGTGCTGCACTAATGAATTCTTGCTGCAAGCCCACAAGGCTTGATGCTTGAGTATCGTAGCATGATAGTTCAAAATCTAGTACGCGCTCAGCTTGCTCATCACAATAGTTCAGTAGCAATTCTTTAAACTCCTGATTTTCAGCTAGGCCGATGATAAGAGGCATATCGGTTTGTGGATTGACAGTGCTGTCTTTGTTGGCATCTCGATTCAAGTGAATCGCCAAGCTAGGTATGGTTGCGACAGGGCTAACAAAGTCGATTAGTTGATTGAATAGTTCGCCCTTTTTATTGACCCCACTTACGCGCCCTGCGATCGATAAGTCGCGATCGAACCAGGGATGTAACAGCATGCCGCCGTAAACTTCGACGCCCAGCTGGCTATAACCATGATTATTGAGTGCTGGATTAGGTTTAATCCTCAGACAAGGGCTATCGGTGTGGGCACCAATCATGCGCATGCCTCGGGTGATGTCTTGGCCCGTGGTAAATGCAACAATCGACGAATCATTGCGTGTCACCAGATATTTCTTTGAGCTTTCGCATTGCCAATTCTGGTTTTCGTCGAGGACTTCAAAACCAGCGTCACAAAACATCGAGACCAGATTTTGCGTTGCATGAAACGGCGAAGGGGATTCGTCTATGAAATCCAGTAAGTCTTGGACAATTGGTGAAAGAGTGTGGCTACTTGGCATTTTCTTAGTCAATGGAGTGTAGGATGGTTTGCATACGTTCTGGAACGCTTTATTATAGCAGTCATATTCTTTTCACTATGCAACTACTTTTAGGAAGCTTTGATCTATTCATTACTCATTGTCGCCGCGATTGGCGCGCTTATTTATTGGCGGAAGCGTTGGCAGAAGTTGCCACAATCCGAACGTCAACAATTTGCTAAACAGAGTGGCCTGTGGCTCGCCGCAATTGTTGTACTTGGCTTGGTAGCAAGCGGCCGTGCTCATTGGTTGATGGGTGTGCTGGCAGCCTTACTTGCTTTAGCTGGGCGGTTGGCTCAACTAGCTCAGTTCGCACCGATTTTTAAGAAGATTTTTGGTGATGCTAATGCGACGCCCAACAGCGATACCAATGCCGGGCAGCCGCCTAATACGAGCCATATGACTCGACAACAGGCCGAGGACTTATTAGGTGTTGATGTCAATGCCAGTCATGCGGATATTCGTATGGCTCATAAGCGATTGATGCAAAAAATACATCCTGATCGAGGTGGTTCAGACGCCTTAGCAAAGCAAATAAATTTAGCCAAAGATTTACTCCTAAAGTAACTCAACCACAGTCTCCTTAACCGAAAGAGTTCAATCCTGTCTTGGTGTCACGCCGATACTATTTACAATGAAGAAAATAATAAGTCTAATCCTTGTCGTTGCGTTTATAGCGGTTGTGTTAATGCCTTATATTAGTGGTCGAGTTGCAGAGAACGCGATTCACCAACTAACACAGCAGGTAAACGCTGATAGTTTGCACTATGGCGAAGTAGAGATAAGCCAATATGAGCGAGGCATGCGGACCACGCAACTTGGTTTTAAATGGGCACCCGGTACGACCGCGAATGCCTTTGTAAAAGAACCCTTAGAGTTTTCCTGCGTGGGCAGCCATGGGGCACTTCGTTATAGCTATCAGTGCAAGGTATTAGATGTTCGCGCGTATACCGATTTCGTAAATGAATATTTAGCCGGTTATGACCCATTGACCATTAGTGGGAATGTTTCGGTGTTTGGAACAATTACTCAATCTATTGCGCTTACTTCATTTGAGATGGTAGGTCGCGAGGGCGAATTGATAAAATTCCAGCCTGCTAGCGTATCTATCTCGATGGACGAAAGCCTGACGGCCTATGATATAGACGGCAGGTTTGAAGGTATTAAGGCACAAGGAGTGGGGGGTGAATTTGTTTTAGACAACATTGAAATTGATGGCAGAATAAGAACCAATCAGCATCGTTTGGCTATTGGTGGTCTAAGCCTTAAGCTTGCATCAGGGTCACTAGCGTCTGAGCAAGACGGCAAGGTCAGAATGAACGGTTTGGTGATGACTAGTCAGACCGAGGAGAGCGGAGAAAATATAGCTTTAGCTTATGCGCTATCCATCAAAAGCTTTGAGCGTAGCGCAGGCGTCGGTAGTGAAAAGCTCGATCTTACTAATTTACAAGGTGAATTCAGTATTGGTGGAGCCAACATGGTCCAAATTGGCAAGCTTGCGGAGACTTTTCAGTTGATGTCGCAACTACCTGAGAAAGAACGCAACGCAGCCATGTTAACCCTATTTCCTAGTCTAGAGGCCTTATTCAAAGCAGGCTTGAATGTTAGTGCAACTGCAGGCGCTGATTATAAGTCCGAGGCTGTTTCAGGAAACGCGGACATTGCTTTAGTGGGTGATTTAAGGTTTAGTGATTTTGTATTAATGAGCTTAGATCCTAATAGTTTTTTCTCTAAGTTTAATGCCAGTCTGAAGGTTAGTTTGCCGCAGCCTTTGCTAGACGCGAATCCGCAGTTAAAAGCTGCGCTTGTAGGCAATCCTTTGTATAGTAAAACTGAGCAGGGCTATACCGCTGACATGACCTTGTCTGACAATGAAGTTGACTTAAATGGGCGAGCGATGAGCATAGAAGAGATGTTATCGCTGTTGTCGCAATCAGCGCCTTAACTAATCTTATGTATTGATAGATAATAGTTTTAAGTCCCTTGAGCAACCCTAAATTAATTTAATAGTGAATAGAATGAATGAATCAATCGATCTGGTTAGTATTGAGACTGGCGAGTTTGTCTTTGAGGCACCTGAAGGATATTCGGTTGAGGTGCTAGATGATCAGGCTGAGTTAGCGGGTCCGAATGACGAATTTTTAGTTGTATCGTCCTATACGGTAGATCAAGACAGCTCGGAACAAGCACTTAAAGAATTTGCTAAAAACGTTTGCGATGCCATGTTCGAAGCCGCTGCCGAGCCAGATTTAAAAATATCAGGAAAACTTAACCAAGAGATATCTCCTAGTGGCTTTCCGGTTTGGAGTCTTTTGTCAGCGGCAACTGACCAAAGTCATTTCTTTGACCAATACGCTGCGGTTCAAGGGACCACATCAGTATTAGTAACAATTGAAGGGAATTTCGAGGACCGGGGCAGTAGCGCGTTAATCGAAGAAGCAGTTCACGCGCTTGAGTTCAAGTAAGCTCTGATTAGGCAGGCCGACTATGCAAAAAAAAACGAAAATAAAAAACGATACCAAACTGATCCAACTGGGCAGAGAAAAAAAGTGGACAGGTAGGGCGGTTAACCCGAGTATTGTTCGCGCCTCTACTATTATTTTTGAGAATGTATCAGAGATGCAAGAGTCAAATCGACTGGTGGCACAAGGTGAAACGGGCATTGAAAGTTATGGGCGCCGAGGTACATCTACTACCCACGCTTTTGCTGCTGCCATCGCTGAATTGGACAATGCTGCAGGTTGCTATGTTTATCCCTGTGGCGCATCCGCGATAACTGCATCTTTGTTGTCGTTTTTGTCAGCCGGTGATCATCTACTAATGGTCGACTCTGTGTATGAACCAACTCGCCATTTTTGCGCCA
>CAWUWF010000196.1:0-7705 GCA_963925935.1 uncultured Arenicella sp.
TGCTTAATCATGAATTTGAGCAAAACTCAAAGAAATCTTTACTACTCGAGATGACCCTCAAGGGTTTCCCAAGCTCGGCGATGATAACAGCAACTTAAAGGTCGCGCAATCAACTGAGAGGACTGTTTTTCCGCATCGATCATACGGATGCTAAATAATTGTTGTTATAAAAATCAGTTTAATTTCAATTAGCTGTGGTAAATAGCTAAACTCGCTTATAATCTGCAACCCTATTTATCAAATCACCAGTAGCATCTTGTCAAAAAGCACTCCTAGACGCCCTTCTAAATCGCGTGAGAAATCCGCTAAGGGTGCTCCAATGCGAAAGCAATTCTCAACCGCCAAGGGCTCTTCAACGGCAGCGGGCTCTTCAAAAGCCAAGAGCTCTTTAACGGCTGAGGGTTCTTCAAAAGCTGAGGGTTCCGCCCAAGACGTCACAAAAGCGTATTTTGTCGAAATCGATGAGGATCACGCTGGTCAGCGTGTTGATAACTTTTTGATCACTCACCTAAAGGGAGTGCCCCGTACGCGAGTTTATCGCATTATTCGTAAGGGCGAAGTACGCGTCAACAAGGGTCGGGTTAAGCAAACCACCCGCCTAGAACAAGGCGATAGGGTGCGTATTCCGCCCATCAGACAGTCGGTTCCTGACAACACAGGTTTAGATGGCTCACGCTATGAGTTCCTAAATCGCGCTATTTTATTTGAAGATGATGCTTTGTTAATACTGAATAAGCCTAGTGGTATGGCCGTGCATGCAGGCAGCGGCATTAAAGTGGGGGTTATTGAGGCATTGCGAGCATTAAGAACAGATCTGAAGTATATTGAATTAGTACACAGGCTGGACCGTGAAACATCTGGTTGTCTGGTATTAGCGAAAAAATCCAGTGCCTTGAGAGCGCTTCATGAAGACTTTAAGAATAATTCTTTAAAAAATACGCGTCTGGATAAACGCTACTTAACCTTAGTGAAAGATCAATGGCGACATGGACAGCGTCGAGTGACTAAGGCCTTGAACACTGATGCAAAACGTCATGGTGAACGATTTGTGGTGGTGGATGACAAAGGTAGCTACGCTAGTTCAATAATGACGCCTATTGATTGCGGTTCACTGGCATCCCTGATTGAAGTCAAGTTACTCACGGGGCGTACTCATCAAGTGCGTGTACACGCTGATTCTGAGAACCATCCTGTGGCTGGCGACCAAAAATATGGTGACCGGGAGTTCAACAAGCAGATGAAGGTTCATGGTTTGAGCAGATTATTTTTACACGCCAGTCGTTTGAAGTTGACGCACCCAATTTCTGAACAGGCGATGACCATATCCGCGCCCTTGCCTTCAGAGCTCGTGAGTGTATTAAAGTCACTGGGGCTTAAGAGTTCTTAAACGACGTCTTAGCCTAGACTAAACTAATCCAATAATTTTAGATTTTAATAACCAAGATGTATCAACTAATTGTTTTTGACTGGGATGGAACGCTGATGGACTCAGCGCAGAAAATCTCTAATTGCTTTCGAGCAGCAGCTCGTGATTTGGAGTTAGAGGTTCCGAGTGAGCAGCGTGCCAAGAGTATTATCGGGCTTGGCCTACGTGAAGGTATTGAGCTGCTTTTCCCAAATCAGAGTTCGGCGACCATTGATAAAATTGTCGAAACCTATAAATATCATTTCATAACGGCTGACGATACCGAGCAGGGAATGTTTGCTGGAGTCGAGCAAGGCCTTATTGCGATGGCCGATGCCGGCGCACTATTAGCAGTAGCAACCGGCAAAGCCCGGCGAGGATTAAAAAGAGTTTTTGATGAAGTGCAACTCGAACACCATTTTGTGGTTTCGCGCTGTGCTGATGAAACGCGCTCTAAGCCTCATCCGCAAATGTTGCATGAAATTCTTGATTTTACTGCAATCGACCCTCACAAATGTATCATGGTCGGTGACACTAGCTTTGATATGGAGATGGCGCACAATGCTGGCGTTGCTGGGCTAGGGGTAAGCTATGGTGTACATAGCGAGGCAGAGCTTCGCCAAGCGCATGCAGTTGATGTGCTAGATTCATTTGGGTCGGTGCTGGATTGGTTTTTATGTGGCCGTGTTTCTACGGCATATGAATAAACTGATTGGGGAATGCAAATGGATCAAGAGAAATTAATTGGGCCGATACACGGTCTAGAAGAAGGCGGAAAAGGTTTTCGGTTTGATGTGCACAATGCTGCAGGCGAAACCATTCCGGCGTTTGTAGTGCACTTCGATTGTCAATATTTTGCCTATCTGAATAAGTGTGGACATATAGCAATACAGCTTGATTACATGCCAGGTGAGTTCTTCAGTGATGACGGGCAGTCATTAATCTGTTCAACACATGGGGCAGAATACGCTCCAGACACGGGCGCTTGCTTGGGCGGGCCTTGTTATGGCGTAGGTCTCGAAGCGCTAAATATAATTGAAGATCAAGGCCAGCTGTACCTGCAAAATGATGAATATCAGATTGTCAGTAAATGACAGTCGAATAGTAATACTGAGGTTTTAAAATGTTTAAGCGTAATAGTGTGACGGACGCATCGGCAAGTCTGCCGGGTAGTCGATCTGCGAGTAGTGCTGGTGATTCAAATTCTGCAAGCAATGCGATTTTGCGGGATCTTGCGATTGATTATATGCACGACAAAAAAATTCGACGACGATGGAAAATTGCATTGTTCGGATTACTGGCAATCTACTTAATTAGCATCATGGTATTTGCTACCGGAGCCGGCAAGTCTGCTGCCTATGGTAAACCACATACAGCGTTGGTTGAGTTAAACGGCGTGATTGGTACTTCAATGGGAGTGACCTCAGACCAGATTAATCAAAGCTTACGCAAAGCGTTTGAGTCCAGTAATTCAAAAGGTGTGGTGCTGCGCATCAGTAGTCCAGGCGGAGCGCCAGTGGCTTCGGCTGAAATAAATGAAGAGATAACTCGCCTACGCGAAAAGTTCCCGAATAAGCCCATGCATGTGGTTGTCGGTGACATGGCAGCATCAGGTGGCTATTTTGTCGCCGTAGCCGCAGATAAAATCTACGCTAATCGCTCTAGCATTGTGGGCTCGATCGGTGTGCGAATGGATGGTTTTGGTTTTGTTGATGCGTTGAAAAAGCTTGGAGTTGAACGCAGATCACTTACAGCGGGTGCAAATAAATCTATTTTGGACCCATTTCTGCCGGTTAAAGCTGAGCAAAAAGCGCATGCAGAGCTAATGTTAGATCAAGTGCATCAGCATTTTATTGAAACCGTCAAAGCAGGTCGAGGAGATCGAATCTCTCAAGCCCCAGAAATATATTCAGGTTTGTTTTGGTCAGGTGAAGAGGCCAAGCGGCTTGGCTTAGTGGATGAGTTTGGCAGTTTAGATACAGTGGCACGTGACGTAATAGGTCAAGAAGAAATTGTTAACTATACATATCAGCCTAATTTTCTAGATCAATTCAGTCGTCAATTTGGGGTTGCTGTTGGCACAGGTATAGCGAATGTGCTGGGCGGCCAGTTTAATCTGCGCTAATTTTTCTAAAAAAAATTCGAAATCCAAAAAGTCAGCATTCTATGGCTGTTAGATTTTCACCCAAATAGACGGGAGTTTAAGGGCAACGTTAGGCCGTACGACAACAGCTTTAAAAAAGATTGTAGTGTTCTTTTTCAAGCATGCTGATTAGGCGAATTAATGGCAGACCGATCAAGGCATTAGGGTCGTCGCCCTCAAATCGTTTTAACAAAGCAATACCTAATCCTTCTGCTCGCACACTTCCAGCGCAATTATAGGGTTCCTCTTTGCGTAAATAATTTTCAATAACCTCTTCACTTAGTTGTTTAAAGTAAACCGTAAATGGAATTACGTCGGCTTGAAGCGTTTTAGTTTCCGAGTTGATCAATGCCAAGCCAGTGAATAGTTTTATCTCCTTGCCTGAAGCGCTGCGTAATTGTGAAACGGCGCGTTCGTGGGTGTGTGGCTTGCCGACTATCTCCTCACCATGCATGGCCACTTGATCTGAGCCAATGATCAAGCTATTTGGATAATCCGATGCAACTGCCTGAGCCTTTTCAACCGCTAGGCGTTTGACCAATTGTAGCGGTGTTTCACCGATCATTGGTGTTTCGTCAATGTCAGGGTTAATAGTCTCAAATGGAACCAATAACCGCTCGAGTAGCATCTTTCGAAAGGGGGATGATGAGGCGAGAACAAGTTTGGGTTGTGGCATAAGGGTAAATAGGCTGATGGCTGTGCCCGTAATTATGCGGCAAAAAGACAGAGTCTGCATTAATCGCTTGAGCTCATTCGTCATATTATTACAAAACAGTATGCAATAATAAAGTTGAGCATGCTTAACCTAGACCTAGCGTGATTTGGCCTTTATCGGTGACGATGTTTATTGTGGTTCTGGTTCTCCTGGTTCTCCTGGTTCTCCTGGTTTTGGCGCCTCAAAGGCTACGGAGAGGGCGAAAGGCAGGCCGTTGAAGCATTCGTTACCTGAGTTCTGATCGATGGTGTTGTAATAATGTTATTGAAGGTTGTTGCCGGGTACCTATTGGCGATTAACGGCACGCGCTGTGACTCTTTGGCGTCTGCGCTGGATATTGTGGCTGAAATTGACAGCGGATTCTTTAAATTCGACCAACAGTGGTTAGCAAGTAGCGCCAAATTTAATCTTAATCTAGGATGTGCCTGAGAAAGCCTGCGCGTTCTAGAGATCAATCACAGTCTCAGCTTTTGCCATTTCAAACTTTAAACCAGTTTGCGCTGAGCGCCGACACAGGGTCTCGTCAATCAAATTGAGTTCTTTCCATTTACGGTTTGGATCATGATGGCCAATGTAGGTTTGCTTAACATTGCATTTCTGAGCCATCGCGATGACATCTTCAATGCAACTGTGGCCCCAGTCTTTTCGCGATACCCCTAACGGTGTACCAATGCCTTTTTCACCATTATATTCGACCTGTAAGAACTGACCATCGCGGTACAAAACATCACAATTCATCGAATGTGCTATCAGCCTATTTTCAGCTTCCATGCTGGCAATTTGCAACGGGTGATCAGCGTTGTCACCGCGCCGTATTTCATGATCGGTGCAATACACAAATACTTTACCATTGTGTTCTATTCGATACCCTAAGCACGGATCAGGATGAAAAACCTCAAATGGTTGAATGATGGTTTTGCCGAGAATAATCGGTTTATGCAGATCATGATATTTGCCAACCATCGGGTCGCCGCTGGGCGGAATTGGTGAGGCAGCAAGGTCACGAATTTCTATTGAATCAAACTTGGCTGGCATTAACTCATAATTGAGCGGCGTTTGGATGCCTGCCAATTGCATGTCAGCATCATGAGAAAAGATGCCTAAGTTGTGATCTAGGGCTTTAAGGTATTGGTGGTTGGCATAAATATGGATGTTGTTTCGAGGGTCAAAACAAACGGCTGCTTGGTCAAAACCTTCTGTGTGATCAAAGTGCGCATGGCTGCCAAAAATATGCAGATGTCGCTCAGGCGAGTCACCCCACTTTTTCATGATGTCTTCAGCACATATTCTAAAACCGCTACCGCAATCGATAACAATGTCATAACCATCCGACGTTTCCAATCTGAAGCAAGTAGTCCAGCCACCATAAACGCGTTGCTCACTGGTATCGAATCTCGATCGAAAGTTGAATAGAGTTTTACGATCCAGAGGCCCCCCAATCAGCTCATCAACTGAGCAACTGAGCTTACCATCGCTACCTTGGAAACTCTCTAGGTGCGTGCCTACCTGCTCTAAGAGTTTAAGGTCTGAGCGCAGTCTTGCAGCTTCGCGCTCCGCTTTCGCTGGAAAAACGGAGCCACTGCCCTGCACACCATAAAAATGGATGCGCATGTTTTCAATCTGATCTGTCATGTACATAGGTATACGTGATCGCCGAAACTTAATCAATCACCCTATAAGGGGGTATTTAACATTAATAGGTTGGTGACTCGCGATAGTAAAGCCTAGAACTGAGTTGTTTATTTGATCGCCGCTTAGCGGTAATCAAATAACATCGATAAATCCAGTGCTTTGAGATGCTTAGTGATTGCGCCAGAAGAAATATAATCGATGCCGGTCTCGGCAATCATTTTAATGCTGCTCAAATTTACATTGCCTGAAGCTTCTAGCTCTGCTTGATCACCGGTTAACTCAACTGCCTGACGCATATCCTCTAAGGAAAAATCATCTAACATTATGCGTTTTGCGCCGGCGTGTAAGCCGCGCTCCAATTCATCGATTGTTTCGACTTCAAGCTCTACCAATGCGCCTTCGGGCATTGATGCGATCGCGTCTGTAACAATACGCTCCAAGCTTTTGCCACTGCGTAAATGATTTTCCTTGATAATAATGCCGTCATACAAGCCCATTCGGTGGTTGACGCCGCCGCCGCACAGTACGGCGTATTTCTGTGCTTCGCGCATCGATGGCAAAGTCTTACGTGTGTCCAGCAAGCCGGCTTTGGTGTGGGCGATCGCAGTGGCATATTCTCGGGTAACGGTCGCGGTGCCTGAAAGGGTTTGCATGATATTTAATGCACTTCGCTCGCCAGACAGAATAGGATGGGCGCACCCCTCGAAACGACAAAGTATTTGATTGGCCTCAACTTGATCGCCGTCTTTAATCCGCCAGTCAATGTCTATTTCAGTATTGTGGCGCTTACCGATTTGTCTAAAAACCTCATCGACCCAAGCCGTCCCGCAAATAGTACCCGCTTCGCGACTAATGATTTTACCGTCCACTTGCGTGTTTCGCGGAGTTAACCTCGCCGTGACATCTCCGCTGCCAACGTCTTCCTTTAAGCAGGCTTTCACCAAAGTTCTAATTACCTTCTTTTTGGGCAAAGCTTGCGCTAGATCAGTCATGATAGTTCGAAACCGGATTAAAGTGTTTATCGAGCGACGCTGTTTTAGCGCACTTGTGTTCACCACAAACAGAATAACAGAAACAATTTTCAGGTAGAACTATTGGGCTTGTTTTTAATAGGATATGCCCTATTTATTAGTTAATTGAAGGCTCTAGAGATTAATATTTAGACAAATAGAGTAACAAAAGTAGCGATACAGAAATTTCCAGAGGTTTATTATGAGAATGGACAAATTGACATCTAAATTGCAACTGGCTTTAGCCGATGCCCAAAGCTTGGCTGTGGGTAAGGATCATCAGTTTATAGAGCCTATACACCTTTTAAGTGCGATGTTGCAGCAAGAAGGCGGCAGTGTTAAGCCTCTGTTGTCTAGAGTGGGTGTTGAGATTAAAGGTCTTAACGATAAGATTCAGCAACGCCTAAATTCTTTGGCTGAAGTGCAGGGTCAAGCCGGAGAGGTTCATTTATCTCAAAGCACTTCGCGACTATTGAATGTTGCTGACAAGTTAGCGCAAAAGCGAGGTGATTCATTTATCTCTAGCGATTTGTTTCTATTAGCGCTGGTCGATGACAAAGATTCGGCAGCCAAGTTATTGCGGGACAGCGGGGCAAGTAAGGCCGCGCTCGAGAAAGCAATCGAAGATGTACGCGGCGGATCAAATGTCGACGATGCTAATGCTGAAGACAATCTACAGGCGTTGGAAAAATATACAATAGATCTGACCGAGCGTGCTGAATTGGGAAAACTGGATCCTGTCATTGGACGAGATGACGAAATTCGCCGTACCATTCAAGTTTTACAACGACGCACCAAGA
>CAWUWF010000197.1:0-6359 GCA_963925935.1 uncultured Arenicella sp.
TCCCGGCTTTAAGCCGATACGTTCCTACAATTGCTTTTAAAATATTAGTTGTGGGTGACTTCAAAGTCTTCACTAAAGTGTTCGAGGGCACTGCGAACAGGGAAGGGCGTCATGCCGCCCATTGCGCACAATGAACCGCCTTCCATGGTGTCGCACAAACTATGCAGCAACTCAATATTCGACTCACGGTTATCATTCCCGCGAATTTTGTCAATTACTTCTACACCGCGCACTGAGCCAATTCGACAAGGCGTGCATTTACCGCAAGACTCTTCTGCGCAAAACTCCATAGAGAATCGAGCCTGTGCTGACATGTCTACGGTGTCGTCAAATGCGACTACGCCGCCGTGGCCTAATACGGCTTTAATTGATGCTAATTCTTCGTAGCCCATCAATGTCTGCCATTGTGATTCGGGTAGATAGGTTCCAAGTGGGCCGCCTACCTGTACCGCGCGTAATGGCTTGCCGGTGCGACTGCCGCCACCGTATTCAAATAGCAAACTATGTAGACTCACGCCAAACGCCAGTTCTACAAGGCCTGGTTGCTTAAGATTACCCGCCAATTGGAAAGGCATGGTGCCGCGTGATCTACCCATACCAAAGGATGCGTAGTACTCAGCGCCTTTAGAGAAAATGATAGGCGCCGACGAGAATGACAGCACGTTATTAACCACGGTAGGTTGGCCGAACAGGCCTTCTATCGCAGGCAGTGGCGGTTTTGCTCGAACCATACCGCGCTTGCCTTCTAGGCTTTCTAGCAGGGCTGTTTCTTCGCCGCAGATATAGGATTTAGCGCCGAGTCGAACCTCAATATCAAAACTAAATTCGCTGCCTAGAATGTTGTCACCGAGAAAATTTTGCTGATGCGCATTGGCGATCGCTTCATTGAGAATGAGTTCGGCGTGTGGGTATTCTTCGCGTAAGTAGATAAAACCTTTGTTGGCGCCAACCGTAACGCCGGCAATTGTCATACCTTCTAATAGGGCGAATGGGTCAGCTTCCATTTGCAGTCGATCGGCAAACGTACCTGAGTCGCCTTCGTCGGCATTGCAAACAACATACTTTTGATCGGACTCGGTGTTGAGTACAGTCTGCCACTTGATGCCGGTTGGGAAGGCCGCACCACCGCGCCCGCGCAGGCCCGATTCTTTAATCTCATCAATGCACGCTTGTGCGGTCATCGAGATTGCCTTACGCAATCCGTTATAACCGTCGTGCTCTTGATAATCAGCAAGTGAAGTTGGATCGATAATGCCCGCTCGCTTGAACGTTAGGCGTTGTTGGTTTTTCAGATAATCTATTTCTTCAGTTAAGCCTAGCGCTAATGGGTGATCTTGTCCGCCTGCTAACATTCCTTGGGCTAGAAGCTGCTCGACGTCGTCTGGCGTAACCGGTCCGTAAGCGACTCGTCCATTAGGGGTCTCAACCTCTACCAATGGCTCTAGCCAAAATAAGCCACGTGAACCATTGCGAATAATTTCAATGTCGTTACCGGCTTGCGCAGTAATTGCTTGGGCGACTTGATCGGCGCCGACTGACAGTGCGCTGGAATCTCTTGGTACAAAAATTCTTGGGATCATGATGCATCTCCCTTCAGTGAATTCAATATCGCGTCGGCTTTGGCTACGGTCATGCGGCCATGTATTTGTTCGCCAATTCGAATTGCCGGCGAACAGGCGCAATTACCTAAACAATAAACGGCCTCTAAGCTGAACTCTCCATCTGCGGTTGTTTCCTGAAAGTCGATTCCAAGAGCTTCTTTGAATTTACTTTCTAGTTCACGCCCTCCCATTGCTTGGCAGGATTCCGCTCGGCATACCTCGATCACATGTTTGCCTTGCGGGTCACTGGTAAACGTGTGGTAAAAGCTAACCACACCATGTACCTCGGCGCGAGACAGATTCAAGGCTTGAGCAATGGTCCCGACACTGGATTCAGGAATGTGCTTCAATTCGCCTTGAATATGCCGAAGAATCGGCAATAAAGGGCCGGCCTTGGTCAGGTTAGCCTGGATAGCTTCTTGAACTACCTCGGTAGCCCGTGCTTGGTCTATTATATGTGTCATTAATGCGCTGCTATCTGCTGATCGGTTATAAGATATATGCAACATAATACATATATATTTCTATGTTATGCTAAGTTACCACGAGTGTTACAGAAACCAAATATGAAATAAAATGCAGATTAACAATCTAAACATTGTTCCAGACTGGCGTTTACAGGATTTACAAGGTCAAAAGCTACATGTGTCCTTCTTACCGCTACTAGCCGCCATCCAAAGAACCAAGAAATTAACCGCTGCAGCTGAGCAATGTCGTCTTTCGTATCGTCATGCCTGGAATATTTTACGCGACGCAGAAGCTTTCTTTGGTCACCCTGTAACCAAGATGGAGCGTGGTAGAGGTGCTAGCTTAACCGCATTGGGTTCAGTGTTGCTGCAGGCTAATCAACGAGTTGAGGCGCGACTGCATACGCAAATTGAAAGCCTGAACATGGAGCTTAATAGCGAAGTACATAGAGTTGTTGCAGATCATATAAAGGTAATCCAAATTTATGCTACCCACGGGTATGCGGTTGCGTTGATTCCTGAGCACCTACAGGGCTATCAAGTAGAAATGCATTATCACGGGCCTGAAGATGCTCTGCGCGGGCTGCGCTCGGGCAGCTGTAAGATTGCAGGCTTCAATATGCCATTGCATCATCGAATTCCGTCACAGCAACAAAGGTATCCGGCTTATTTGGATCCTAAAGAAGTGAGTGTATTGAGATTTATCAAACGTCAGCAAGGTTTGATGATGTCATCTGAGAATGCGCGTTTAATTCGGTCTATCACCGATTTGCAAAACACTGATCTACGTTTTATCAATCGACAGCCTAGATCCGGAACGCGGGAACTATTTGATCAATTGTTGATCGACTCCAATATTGATAGCGATAATATTCGCGGCTACGACAACCATGAGTACACGCACTCGGCGGTGGCTGCCCACGTCGCCACCGGCATGGCCGAGGTTGGTTTTGGTGTTAAAGCGGCTGCGGCCCGATTCGACTTAGAGTTTTTACCGATTACTGAGGACCGATATTTTTGGGCCTACCACAGTAGCTATGATCAAGATCCAGAGATGCTGGCGTTTAAGGAGATGCTTGCGTCGAAGAATTACCAAGCCAAAGTTAATAAGCTGCCTGGGTACGAGTGTGATCAATGTGGCGAGGAGATACTCGCAAAAGATCTTATGAACTGATGTCTCTGGGATGCCTCTTATAAGTGAAAATTATATTGAAGCGTAATCGGTTCTGACCCTAATATACGGCTAATTGTAAAACTGAGTAGCATATTGAGTACGATAGGATAATTTAGATGGGCGACAATAATAGTTACAAAGACATCTTAGCGAAGTTGCCAGAATCAGTTTTACTTGCGGCTCAAGCACCGATCGATAGCGCCAGCGGGCTACCTAATGCGGCTTATAATGATGCGCAGATTTTTGAATTTGAACGAGATCAGGTGATTGGTAAAACCTGGGCCGCGATAGCTTTTGCCAGCGAACTGCCTGACAAAAGCTATGCTAAGCCGGTTGATTTTATGGGCCTGCCTATTTTATTGGTGCGTGATCGTGATGATCAGATCAAAGTTTTTCACAATGTCTGTAGTCACCGAGGAATGATCTTAGTGCCCGAGGCTGGGCCGATTCGAAACCTAATCCGATGTCGCTACCACTCTTGGAGCTATGATCAAAGTGGCGAGCTTAAAAGCACACCTAACATCGGTGGTGCTGGGGTAAATACCGCCGAAGGTTTTAGTTGCGACGGCAAAGGCTTAAAAGAGATTGCCTGCGGACAGTGGATGGGGATTATCTTTTTCAACTTGTCTGGCGATGGAATGCCATTCGGTGATTTTATCGAGCCCCTACAAACTCGCTGGCAACAGTTTACTGGCCTAACAGCGTTGCAAAACCTTAAGGTTGCGCAAAGCCATAGCAATACCTCAATCGAGGTGAATTCAAATTGGAAGTTAGCGCTTGAGAATTATTGCGAGGCGTATCACTTGCCGTGGGTGCATCCTGGCTTGAATTCCTACTCACCGCTGGAGCAACATGTAAATTTGCATGTTAACGAATACATGTCAGGGCAGGGCACCTTAAATTACACATTGGCTGAAGTCGCTGGGCACAGTCTGCCTAAGTTTCCTGAATGGCCTCAAGACAGGCTAAAAGAAGGTGAATACATCTCTTTATACCCAAATGTGCTTTTAGGCTTGCAGGTAGATCATGTGTTCGCGATTATTCTAGAACCCAAAGCGTGTAACAAAACCATTGAGCAGCTGCAAATATCGTATGTTAACGATGCTGCTGTTGGCGAAGGTATGCAAGCTTGCAGGGCTGCTGTGATGGCCGCCTGGAAAGAGGTTTTCAATGAAGATATATTCGCAGTCGAAGCCATGCAAATGGGGCGTAGCTCACCGGGATTTAGCGGCGGACATTTTTCGCCGGTACTCGATGCGCCTACTCATGACTTTCACAAATGGGTAGCCAAGGCCTATCAAGCGGGCCTGGCTTCTTCGTTATGATCACCGACACATTAACCGCAAGCATTCTGTTGGCATTAATTGAAATCAAGCATAGAAGGGCGAATAGTGAAGCACTATAAAAATTATATTAACGGTCAATGGGTCGACAGCGAAGGCCAGATAGAGGTTATCAATCCCGCCACCGAGCTTTGTATTGCAACCATTGCCTGCGCTGGTGAAGTGGAGGTTAATGCAGCGGTGCAGGCAGCATCTAGCTGTGTCGAGTCTGGTGTGCTAACAAAATGCCGACCCAGTGAACGGGCTAAAATTATTTACCGCATTGCACAAGAGATCAGAGCGATTAGCGCCGAGGCTGTGCCGGTGTTGGTAGCCGAGAACGGAAAAACAACCGCAGAAGCCCTATCCGAATTTGACAATGCCGCACGTTACTTTGAGTACTACGCAGGGATGGCAGACAAAATAGAAGGCAGATCGATACCGCTCGGTGAGGACTACATTGATTTCACTACCTACGAACCGATTGGCGTGTCGGCCCAAATAGTCCCTTGGAACTTCCCCGTAGATTTATGCGGACGTTCTTTGGCACCCGCTTTAGCAGCAGGTAATGCGGTGGTGGTAAAATCACCCGAATTGACCCCCTTGGCGATGACCTTTTTTGCAACCGCTTGCGAGAATGCAGGGCTACCAAAAGGCGCGTTAAATATAATTTGTGGTTATGGTCATGACGCAGGAGCCAAATTAGTTGCTCACAAAGACGTTAATCAAATAGTTTTTACTGGGTCTGTGCAAACGGGCCAGGCAATACTGCGCAGCGCCGCGCAGAGAGCTGTGCCTTGCGTGATGGAGTTGGGTGGTAAATCAGCGGCAGTGGTTTTCCCCGATGCCGATATGGCCGTTTTAGCAGATAGCATCGACTGGGGCATTTTCTTTAATGCAGGCCAGGTTTGTTCTGCGCTTTCGCGTTTGATCGTTCATGAGGATGTTTACGATCAAGTCGTCGAGCTCGCTGTTTCTTTAGCACAATCACAAATAATCGGCGATGGTGATAATTCGGAGACAACCTTAACGCCGTTATCTAGCGCGGATCAGCAGAATAAAGTGCTCGAAATTTGCCGCGCTGGTGAACAGCAAGGTGCGACCTTGCTGGTTGGTGGCGCACGCGCAAATCGTGCTGGCTACTTTGTAGAGGCAACTGTTTTTAAAGACGTTAGCCTGGACAATGATCTGTTCCAAAAAGAAGTGTTTGGGCCGGTACTCGCGATTAGTCAATTCAGTTCTGAAGATGAGGCGTGGGCCTTGGCCAATGGAACCGATTTCGGGTTAGTTGCCGGTGTCTTTACTAACGATTTGAATATTGCGATGCGCGCAAGCAAGCATCTAAAGGCGGGTCAGATATACGTTAACGAATGGTATGCCGGTGGTGTAGAGACACCCTTCGGTGGTTTGAAAATGTCTGGCTTTGGCCGAGAGAAAGGCCAGGAGGCATTGTATAGTTATGTGAATACTAAGAATGTGGCCATTCGGCTGCGGTGATGCGTTTATGACAATTCATAATCGTGCTGTGCTGATGATCGTTATGGCAGGGGTGTTTCTTAGTGTTCTAGGAATAGCCACGCGTTTGATGGAGTCAGCCAATGGTCTTCAGATCGTCTTTTATAGAGCGCTGGGCTTGGCTGTATTTTCGACCCTAACGGTTATGTACTTGAACAAGGGACGTTTTCTAAAAGCACTGGTGGCCGCAGGTTGGATGGGCTTTGTTGCTGGCGTATTTTTGGCTCTTGCATCAATTGCCGTGGTCTTAGCCTTGGTCAATACGACCGCTGCAAATGCC
>CAWUWF010000198.1:0-15991 GCA_963925935.1 uncultured Arenicella sp.
GAAAGTAAACGCCGTCATCCTCGAGCGCAGCGAAGGATCTTGCTGGCCGAAGTTAATGTAGAAAAGACCTGCAAGGCCAACTCCGCTCTCAAGGGCAGTGCGAAGATACTGAAGATGCCAGAGGGTTTTTATTTAATCACTCCAGCACCTTTTCAGCCGTTATTTTACTGGCTTGGTAAACCTTAAGGTCATACGGTCACTTTCACCGATGGCTAGGTATTGCTCACGATTTTTGTCTCCCAAAGCAAGGCTTGGCGGCAAGCGCCAAACGCCCTTTTCGTTGTCCTTTAAATCCTTCGGGTTCGCATTAACTTCAGACTTACCCTCTAAAATAAACCCTGCTTTGTGCGCCGCTTGTATAACTCGGGCCTCTGGAACGTAGCCTTGCTTGGCCCATACAACGGCATCGCCACCCTCTGGCGCACGATGCTGAACAACCCCAAGGGTACCGCCAGGTTTAACAACTTTAAAGAAATCTGAATAAACCTCATCGATCAAGCCTGCGCCCATCCAGCCATGACTGCTTCTGAAGGTAAGCACCATGTCTACCGAATCTTCCTGCCAAAGATCTCGCGATTGAGGCGGTGAGTAACTGGCCACCTTTATTTGGCCATACAACTCTGGCTGATCCATGATCTGGCTTAATAATGCTTTATGTTGGCGATAACGATATTTAGGTTGCCCCTCTATCGCCACATCGTAGCTTCCAGAAATATAGACTCCGGTGTCGCGCATCGCTGGAGCGATAATCTCGGTGTACCAACCGCCGCCTGGCGCAATTTCCAAAACGGTCATATCTGGCTTTAAACCAAAAAATGCTAATGTTTCTACTGGATGACGGTATTGGTTGCGCGCCTTGTTTTTGTCACTGCGATGTTCACCGTTCATCGCAGTCTCTATTTTCGAAATCAGTTCGGCGTCCATAGCGTAAACCAACGGGGCCGAGCAAATTGACGCTGCCGACAATAATGTAACGATAAATCTCTTCATGCTTAGATACCTGATGTTTATGGAATTCTTTAATGATTGCTAATTCTATAAGTTGTGGGCGTCAGATCCAATCCTTTTCATGCAAAACAGAAATCGTTAGAACAAGTAAAAGCGGCAACGTTAAGGGCGCTTGCGCCTCCAATTTGGTAAGCACCTCAATGACAATAGTGTGCCGTGTCCTATCTGAAATGAAAATTGTTCGATTGGCTGCTGATTTTTTCGGCTAATTTGAGTTATTTGCCAAGCTATGAAAATATTCATAGCCCGTATTCGCCAAGGCTGGATGCCACTGGATCGTGATATTTTATGATATTGCTCTCGATGTAAGTTAGAATTCGTGGCCTCTTATCTCGAAACAAAATAATACTTATGGATACTTCAAAACTCTTTTCACTAGAAGGCAAGGTTGCATTGGTCACTGGCGGCTCGCGCGGCATTGGTAAAATGATTGTAGAAGGCTTTCTTGCCCAGGGCGCGACAGTTTATATCTCCTCACGCAAGGCGGATGTTTGCGATGCTGTGGCCAAAGAGCTAGGCCCTAAGTGCTTCTCCCTACCGCAGGATGTTAGCAACGTTGCTGGCTGCAAAGCCTTGGCCTTGGCCTTTGCTGAAGCTGAGCCCAAGTTAGACATACTGGTAAATAATGCAGGCGCAGCATGGGGTATGCCGTTTGAAGACTTCACTGAAAACGGTTGGGACAGAGTGATGGATCTAAACCTCAAATCACCGTTTTTCTTACTGCAGGCATTGCACAATTCATTAATGGCTGCTGGTAGCGCCAAGCAACCCGCCAAAGTGATCAATATTACTTCCATCGATGGCCAGCGCTTAAACCCCTGGGATACCTATAGCTATCATGCATCTAAATCAGCTCTTATTTATCTCACAAAGCGCCTCGCAGCACGTTTGGTCGGTGACCATATTAATGTTACTTCGATTGCGCCCGGAGCTTTTCCATCTGAGATGAACCGTGCCGCTCGAGACCATGCAGAGGAAGTGGCAGCATCAATACCTTCCAAGCGAGTAGGGGTCGCCGAGGACATGGCAGGCACTGCGATATATCTCGCTAGTCGCGCTGGTGACTACGTTGTTGGAGATACGATCACTGTGGATGGCGGGCTAGTACATGCCTCGTTAGGGAGTAGCATCGACGCTTAAGGCTGCATAAGAACTTCTAGGTTCTTTCATGCAAATCGTAGGCAAGTCACTGCCTGCTTAGAAAACCCTTCCAGAGTTAGCATTTGAATGCTAACTCTGGTTTAGCGTGAACGCGGGGAAAGAGTCTAAGGACAGACAAACCATCGGCACAATAGTTTTGGCTGGGTCAGCGCCTGAATAGGGTTTCAGCCATTATCACAATCAGACTAAAGTAGCCTCAAAGGCAAAACCCGTAACTTTTTAGCTTAGTATTTTTAGACTATCGCCGCCAATGAAGGCGGCGAATCGCTACAGTTCCGTAAACTCTTGCGTAATTGATCTAAATCAACTTGTTCCACTTGGCCGACAGTAATAATTCAGTGCGCTTAACAACCTTAACCAAACATTTTGAAGAGATCATGAAGACATTAAACGTTATTGTAGTTCTTAGTTGTTTGTCAGTTTTGCTAGCCCCTTCCTTCAGCCAAGCTTATGAGGCCGGTGACATTATTTTCCGTGCCGGCCCTGCCAACGTTGATCCCGATAGTTCTAGCGGTCTAATTAATTTAGGCGGTATACCTCTGGCAGGCACAGAGGCTCAGGTTTCGGACGACACGCAATTGGGCCTAACCCTTAGCTATATGCTGACACAGCACTGGGGTATTGAGCTACTGGCATCAACACCGTTTGAACATGAAATTACTGAAACCGGCATAGGCGTCAATAGAGTTGGAACTGCCAAGCACTTGCCTCCAACGTTGACCGCCCAATACTACCCGATGAGTGCAGACTCAGCCTTACAACCGTATCTCGGTGTCGGCCTGAACTACACCACGTTTTTCTCAGAAGAAACAGCCAGTGAATTGGATAATGCGTTAGGCGCAGGAACTTTATCGCTAGACGATTCATTTGGACTGGCTTTGGAGATTGGGGCCGATTATGCGCTTAATGACAAATGGCTTTTAAACCTGTCGGTCTGGCACATTGATATCAATACCGACGCCAGCATCAACACGCCAGCCGGTCAAGTTACTGTTGATGTAGATATCGACCCTTGGGTCTATATGTTGGGTGTTGGCTATAAGTTTTAGGGGTGCCGTGGATGGCGGTCTGGCGCATGCCTCGGTCGGGAGTGGTATTGACACCTGAGGCTCACATAAGAACCTTTTTCAGGACTGCTGGGCCCTCTAGAGACACCCCGAAAATCTAAGCTAAGCACCAAGCCTGCTCAGATTCAGATACTCGACTGTCTAGCACCAATTTAATTAAGTGTGCGTGTAGCGACAGTTCCGCCATTGGGTGTAACGAGACATCGACATCGTCGTACACAGAGATAACCAATTGCTTAATGCTTATAGGTGCTGCACTAAGATTGGCCAACACTTTTGCCTCACGTTGCAGGCGATGCTGTATTGTCCACGCCACTACTTCGCTTGGGTTTTCCATCAAACCACCATGGCCAGGCGCCATAACATCGATGGCGTAGTGTTGTAATTTTTGTAAAGACTCAATGTAGTCTTTCATACTGCCTTTGGGCGGCACAATCACAACCGTGGAGCCGTTCATTAAATGGTCTCCGGTGGTGAGTAAATTATATTCTTCGATTAAATAACACACATGATTGCCCACGTGCCCCGGTGTGTGGATTGCACGCACTGCGCCGGTCGGCAATTCAAAAACTTGGTTATCTTGCGGTTGGACCTGTGGTTGAAAACTGTAGTCTTCAAATTTTTGCCCCACATCGGCCGGAAGACCAATCAACTGTACGTCACCAAGTTGCTCGGCGACCTTAGCAATAGCGGGGCTATGGTCGCTGTGCGTATGACTGGCAAATAATTTGGTGATGGGCGCGCCTAATGTATCTTGCGACGCTAGAATTGCTGCGACATGCTCAGGTATAGCCGGCCCTGCATCAAAAACAGCGAGCTCCTTTTCGCCATAGATATAGGTATTGGTGCCGGGGCCAGTCATCGGCCCCGAGTTGGGTGCACAGAGACGATAAAGGTTCGGGAATAATTGCTCCAGATTACCTGCGACAGGTGTGGTCATTGGGTCAAGCTTGGAATGTTATGCATTGGCTAATTATACCGACCTAATAGCGGGAAGTGTGGTGTTCAACGCCGCAACCGATAAGAAAGTGTTCGGCCGCCATTTACTAGGGTGGTCAGCCCAACCCAATTCTGATTTTGGTCGTACCATAAGTTTATATCTGAGTTCTCCGCGGTGAGTGTGTAACGCGATGCTCTAATTTCTTTATTATCTAGCAGGAAATTTTCTTCTCCATTTGCAACAAGGGTCGCTGGCACATACTTGCCCGTTTGCCCATTAAGAAGCTTTTCGCTGTCTAGCCGTGCTAGATCCCAATAGGCGAAGCTGCGTACGCAACCCTGAAGGTCTGCTGTTCCAGAATTACTAGTAATACTCAGACCTTGATTTGTTTTTTTGGACGCAACAAAAAACTTATCACCGGTTTCTTTAGTATTGCTCTCGATGCTATTTAGGCATGAATCGCGCCAGTCTTCGCGGGCTGTGTGCTGGTAGGAGAACACATTCACGAATAATACTTTAATAGTAAATTCAGATTCTATTACAACCTTCTCACCGGTTTCTGTGGCCGTGATAGTGACGCCTTGCTGGCCGACTTTTGTATCGTTCAGATAGATATCAAATTCAATTTTCTGGTTGGCTATTTGTGCTGCGACTGGAAAACAGATTAAGCTCAAAATAGTGACTAGCAGTGGCATTAAGACGGATACCCAGTGATTGACCGTATCGTTTCGTAACTCGGCTGCAAGCTACCGTACATTTTTAAATATACGTTCCTATACAACTCGTCATACATCAGATGATTCGCTGAATTAGGTTCGAAGCTGTCACCAGCGTGCGTCATTTTCTCAACCGCAGCTTTAAAGCTTGAATGACTGCCAACGCCAACTGCAGCGGCGATCGCAGCACCCAAACCAGATGTTTCATAGGTGTGCGGCCGCTCCACTTTCATCCCGAACACGTCTGCCGTGATTTGCATTATTTCGTCACTTTGCGAACCACCACCTGACACTTTCAGTCGGGTTAAATTCCTTTTACCGCGTTTCTCAAGCAACTCCTTACCTTCGCGCAGTGCGTAAGTTAGACCTTCTATCATCGCTCGATAAATATGCGCACGTTTGTGCACATCACCAAACCCAATAATTGCTCCTTTTGCTTCCGGGCCGGTACTGTGCAACGGTGACCAATATGGTTGCAACATAAGCCCCATCGACCCCACAGGCACAGCTCGCAATAGGTCATCAAACAATGACTCAGGGCTCACACCTTGTTTGTCGGCTTCTTGTTGCTCATGCAAACCAAATTCTTGTTTAAACCATTTGACCATCCAATACCCACGAAACACCATCATTTCGACATTATATGTTCCCGGAATTACCCCTGGAAACGCTGGGATGAAGGGGATGGCCTCGAAATATTTATCGGTGGTGACATTGAATGTTGCAGTCGTCCCATAACTTAAACTGCCGACACTCGGGTCTAAGCATCCTGACCCTAACACCTCACACGCCTTGTCTGAGCCGGAAGAGATGAGTGGAATGCCACAAGGTATGCCCGTCTCATTGGATGCTCGTTCACTGATGCGCCCTAAATGCTCTCCTGCTGCACGCAGTTCTGGCAGCATTCCCCTTTTTATCGGAGCAACACGCCAACTCCAGTCTTTATCGTTTGCCCACTCAAGGTTTCTAAAATCGAAAGGGACATAGCCCACTTGGCTTGCAATGGAGTCTCTATAATTTCCAGTCAGTTTGTAAGTGTGGTAACCAGAAAGTAACAAATACTTTTCTACTTTTTGCCATTGTTCCGGTAAATTCTGAGCCAACCAGTTTGCCTCTGCTTCTCGGTGAAAGTTATCAACCGCATCTTTCGCGCCTATTACGCGCATAATCATCGATTCTAATGAGCCCAAGGCCGGTTTGGTCTCGACTCTTCTTTGATCTAACCAGCTGATTGCCGGGCCAATCGGTCGATTGTTTTTGTCCATCGCCACAACGGTGCCTCGTTGGGTTGTGACGGAAACAGCTATTATCTCCTCCTTGGGGAAACCTAATTTCGGCCACAAGCCTTGGCAAGCCTCACAGAGCGAGCTCCAAAAATAGTCTGCATCTTGTTCAGCCCATCCCGCATGTGGTGAAGTATAGGGAACGATATCGACTTTATTTTTTGCTACGAGTTGTCCATCTCGATCAAAAACTAGGGCACGTATGCTTTGAGTGCCATTATCGATGCTCAAAAAATACTCTTGCTTATCGGCTTTCATCGCTTTCTCCAAAAATCAGTGTTGAGTTGCTTGTGGCTAGCTCGGCAGGGAATAATAATTACTAATTATCACTTGGTAGCGACCCAATTCACTTTCCCATTGCGATTGGTCCCAGCCAAGCTCCTGCATAAATATCAGTTTCAAATCTTCAAAAATTGATTCACCACCATTAGTCAATAGCAAGCCCAGTCTGGTGCGCCGCAAGAGAAGATCATCTAGATGAACAACCGCTTCGCAACGCACTGCCCATCGACATTCTGATAATGTGAAAAAAGTCTTCTCGATCAAACTTTGTTCATTGTGTGGAGTACTCGCAACCACCGACCGCGCCAAATCGCCATAACGGCCAAGCAACCGTTCTCCCCATTCGGGGTTTTTCGGACAAACAACGTTCCCCTTCAATACCGGCGCCTTAAATACACAATCGCTTTTAAATTCACGCGGAACGGGCAACGAGTCTTTGGCCATCCGCAACACATCCAAAGCGATCAAGCGAAACGTGGTTAATTTGCCACCACTCACCGTTATTAGCCCATTATCTGACCACACGGCATGATCACGACGTTCCTTCGATGGGTTTTTTGATTTTTCGGAACCGATAACTGGGCGAACACCTGAGAAAGTTGAAATAACGTCGTCAGTTGATATCGCAGCTTGCGGGAACTGGCTATTTACAGATTCCAAAAGGTAGTTGACCTCGCCCTCAGTGATACTCGCCTCAATATTTAAATCAAAAGCATGGTCAAGGTCGGTTGTTCCAACCACAGTAACGCCTTCCCAGGGGTAGATAAATGCCGCCCTACCGTCTTCTTTGCGAATAAAAGCCAACACATCGGAAGCTGGCAATTTCTCTCTGGGGAACACTAGATGGCTACCACGTAACGGCCGTACTCTTTTTTCAGGATTTACGTTATTGCGAAGTTTATCTGCCCAAGCGCCAGTTGCATTCACGACGATTGGTGCACGCAATTCAATTTTTTGCCTTGCAGATTCTTGCGTCTCATTTGCAGAAAAAACGACAACACCGCATACCTGTCCATTCTCGATCAATAGATCTTCAACGCGAGTCTGATTTAGTGCACTGCCTCCAAGCTCGATGCTCTCTTGTAGAACACGGAGTACCAAACGAGAATCGTCGGTGACTGCGTCTGTGTAATAACAGGCCCCTGTTAGCTCGGCCTGAGAAAGCCCATCAAATTTTTTACCCAGTTGCTGGTTATTAATATATTTGTGATCGCGAATGCCTGCGATAAAATCATAGAGCTTAAGAATAATGGTGAACGCTAGCCGGCCGGGGAATATGCCCTTGCGGAGAGTGAAATAGTACCCCAAGCGATCAACCAAACCCGGTGCCTCATTCAATAAGCGCTCGCGTTCACCCAATGAATCACGGGTTAGCTTCAAGTCGCCTGCACTGAGGTACCGGAGCCCACCATGTATCATTTTCGACGATCTGCTGGATGTTCCCCAGGCGAAATCGTTTTGTTCAATTAGCAATGCTCGATAGCCTCGTCTGACGGCCTCGCGCAGTACTCCGGCGCCAGTAATACCGCCACCGACAATGAGAATATCCCAATCACAGGACTGCCCGTTGCTCATTGCGTCTAACAGTTGTTTGCGATCGGTAAATCCGATCTTATGCCCAGCTGTAGTCATAACCCCTCAGTCCTTATCAACCGCATCTGGGAGTAATTTCCCAGGGTTCATTTGTCCCTTAGGGTCGAACACGGCGCACAGGCTACGAATGGCCTCGATACCTAATCGGCCTTTCTCAGCTTCTAAATACATTCGGTGATCGGCGCCCACGCCATGTTGATGACTAATTGTGCCACCACACGCAACCGTTTGTTTTGCACCCGCGGTTTTAAGTTTGCGCCAACGCTCCATTGTGGTATCGAAAGAATCCGAAAATCTGAATAAGTAAGTGGTGTAGATACTCGAACCCTGTCCGTAAACATGGGAGAGATGAGTATAGACGTGAACTTTTTCTCCTTCATCGGCGAGCGCTTCGGCGATAGACTTTTCAACTTTCTGCATGGTGTCAGTCACGCTAGACCAATCAACGGCAGTTTCCATCGTGTCAACCGCATAACCAGCCTCGCCGAGTGGATCTCGCAGATAAGGCGCTCTAAATCGCCCATGAGCCCAATTATCACCTAAGCCAACACCGTCGGCCACACCGCCGTGGTCGTTGCATATTTGCATGGCAAGTTGATGAGCAAAATCACATTGTGATTCACTGCCAGTAACGCCGAATGTCATCATTACCTTGCCTTCACCGATGCCCTGTTGGAGCAATTTATTCTCGAGCAGCTCAACATCGCCACCACCACCCAACCGCATCAAACTGAACGTTTCCATCGGGTTGCTGAGACGCACCATAGATAATTGTACGTTTTGTTGTGCTAGTTGCCTCGCGCCCGTCATTCCAGACTCCCAACTTGGGAAAAAAACGACTTGAAAATGCTCTTTATCGGGTAGTGCCGAGACGCGTACTTTAACGTCGGTTAATATTCCCATGCGTCCTTCGGACCCTAGGATCATCTCTCTAATATCAGGCCCTGCGGACGATGCAGGGACCGTCGGAATATCCAAGGTGCCGGCAAGCGTTTCTACTCGGCCACCGGCAAACATTTTTTCTATCCGCCCATAATGTAACGATTGCTGTCCACTGGAGCGACTCGCCACCCAACCACCGACGGTTGAAAGCTCCCATGACTGTGGGAAGTGGCCTAAGGTGAAGCCTTCTTTATTGAGCTGTGATTCAACCAGTGGCCCCGGTGTGCCAGCGCCAAAAGTTGCTATCTGACTTTCTCGATCCAAATGCATTAGCTTGTCCATTCTACCCATATCAATGGTGAGAATCGCCCGGTCGCTTTGCTCGGTATTGATGTGTCCCAAGACTGACGTACCACCGCCATAGGGAATCACCGATACATCATGTATGTCGGCATACTGCAAAAGCTCTCTTACTTCTTCACCACTGGTTGGATAGGCAACACCATCTGGGAAAAATTCAATGTTACCGCTGCGCATATCGAACCAATCAGGCAAGCTTTGGCCGCGGGCATGGCGCAAACGGCTATCGGCATCTAACTTTATCAAGGAATGTGCTTGCAAGCGTGACTCAGGCACCAACCCAAGCGCTTGCTCATAACTAATTTGATCCAATCGTTTTGGCTCACCGATGCGCGCACTCAAGACCGCTCTTAGATCATCACTAAGCTCCATTGTCAGCTCGCTGTTTTCATTGCCCCAACCGTTCCACTTTTTCATCTTCAATTACCTATTTTGGTTCGTTAACTATAATCAGTGCATCAGTCATCCGCGTAACACTGGCAATCAGCTCTAGTAGTTTATAGTATGCTTTTAACCCGACAGATACACT
Organism: uncultured Arenicella sp.; assembly: GCA_963925935.1. Classification (GTDB taxonomy): domain Bacteria; phylum Pseudomonadota; class Gammaproteobacteria; order Arenicellales; family Arenicellaceae; genus Arenicella. The sequence continues at coordinate 9,822 of CAWUWF010000198.1, forward strand.
GTCGGAGCGCGACACTGAAATCACAATTTCGGTCAATGCTAAAACCAAACTGTTGCTTATGGCTGAAATAATACTCGATACAATCGCCTCTGTCCCTGCTGTCAATCAATACATAAGATCAGCTAGTTCATATAATGTGGATTGCGCACCATTGCTAAAAAAAGCTGGGATCGACGCAGCAATTCTCACAGACAATCATAAATATTGGCAATGGCATCGCACCTTACCCAATAACCACATCGTGGAACTCGCGAATATCACCCAACTAGGTGAGGCATAACCTTATTAAAAGCAGTAATATTTCTTTCAACAGCAAAGTATCAGGAAGATGCCAAAAGACAGGAGTCGATTGTTGTTGCCAAGTTCTTTACATCTGGATGATGGCGAATCACAGGGAATGATTCTAAAGATGCTTGTTTGAAAGCCGCCACTGAGAGCGGCTTTCTTTTTGCATTCTAAATTTGACGCGTCGCAACAATCGACTGTTCCCAGTCGCTTAAGAACTGCATTATCTGCAGCGAGTCAGCGAGTCTTGGTGAGGGTCGAGACGCTTCAAGCTGATTATTGTCGATGGCCGTTTCTATCATTTTAACTTGGTAGTAAAACGCGTCATGCGGGGCATCCACAATTATATCTTGCGTACTGCCGTCATAGCCCCGCCATTGAATGTGATTTCTACCAGCCATGGGTAACCACGGATTGCTTATAAACTCTAAAACGCCATGTTCTCCAGCAATGGTGCACGCATGCGTCATTCCATAGCTGTCGCTTGAATAAAGATTTGCTAAAACGCCGTTATCAAATCGCACACTGGCGGATGCGTCGCAGATGTTGCCATCTTTTTCTGAAAAATTGCCCAAGCCCACTAACTGTCTACCGGCAAAGGCATGGTCACCATACATAGTTTGAACGATAAGATGCAATAAGGACGCCGGATAGCAGCCTAAGTTAAAGAGGGTGCCTTTGCTTGCAGGGTTGACGACGTCCCAGATGTCGGCGCAGTAAGAAGCACTAATTGATTTTAGATTGCCTAGCCGGCCGTCTTTGATCAACTCAACAAATCGTTGGTACAGAGGATGTGCTAAATACATTAAACCCTCTACAAAGAAGGTTTGATTTTTGTTAACACTGTCGAGCAATTCAAATGCTTGGCTGATAGTCGTGGTCAGTGATTTTTCGGATAGAACCGCCTTGCCATTTTCTGCCGCAATTTTGGTCATCGTATGATGAACATGGTTGGGCAAGGCTATATAAACGATATCGACTTGCGGGTCTTCAATTAGCTTGACGGGGTCCATGTAACTTCGTGGTATAGCGTATTTATCCTTAAATTCGCGCAACGATTGCGGATTACGCCCGGCAATTGCTGTCACCCGCGAGCCATCACTCAGCGCAATCGCCTGAATAACTGCGTGGGATATAAACCCAGTTCCTAGTACTCCCCAACGCAACATCTCGGCTGTTCCTGATCCAGAATCTATTACTTTACGCCAATTTCCTGTAAGCGTTGTTTTAAGAAATCATCAGCCCGTATATCGACCGCCTCTGACCCGTCTCTGCAAACGTCGATGCAAGATAGCAGCGACTCTGACTTAGGGTGCAAAAAATAGGGCATTGAGTAACGAGCCAAATTGGCCCCCTGAGGATTGACCACACGGTGCGTGGTCGCGGGTATTACATTGTTGGTAATTCTAGCCAACATATCGCCGGCATCAACAATAATTGAATTCTTGCTACCGTTGACCGCCAACCATTTGTTATCCCGGTCTAATAATTCAAGCCCAGATGACGAGGCGGCGACTAACAATGTAATGAGATTAATATCCTCATGCGCCGCGGCACGTACGCAATGTGGATCCACCCCTTCTGCCAAGGGAGGGTAATGCAGGCAACGTAGAAGTGAATTACCTCCGCTGGCTAATTCATCAAAATAGCTTATTGGTAGTTCCAAGCCTACGGTTAGAGCCTCCAATACCAACTGACCAGCATCATCTAAGGCTGTATATAGGTCGTTTAATGCTGAGTGAAAGCCCTCAGGATAGTCAGGTGAAATATTTTTTGGGTAGGCTGCGGCTTGAGGGTGCACTGCCGATACTTGGCGGCCCTGATGCCACATTTCTTTCAGATCAGGATAAACATTACCCTTCGCATGTTCCTTACCGAACGGTACATAACCACGTTGAAAAAACACCTCTGGATCAGAATAGCCTGATTTTTGTTCTGCGGTTTGTGTGAAAAACTGCGCGGTTAAATCGTAAGCCTTGTTTAATAAGGTCTCCGAAATCCCATGATCTTTAAGAATAATAAAGCCGTAGTATTTGAGCCCATCGAATAGATGTTCACAAAATTCTGCTTTGCTATCCGATGCTCGATATTCAGCCAGACTGAGTTCAGGAACGCGTTTATATGAAGACATAATATTTTACCTATCTCATGTCACTGGTAAAAATGTATAGATGATACTGACGATAGAGGCACTCATAAAATTAGCTAAGGTGCCTGCCAATACCGCTTTAATGCCTAGACTGGATATTTCGCTTTTACGTTCTGGGACAATCGCTGAAAGACCCGCTACTAAAATACCGACACCACCAAAATTTGCAAAACCACAAAGCGCAATCGTGATCACTATTTGCCCATGGGCGCTGAAGGTATCCATGTTGGGTGCGAAATTAGCATAGGCGACAAATTCATTGAGAATTAATTTCTGACCAAGCAAGGCGCCCGCACGCTGCGCCTCTTCCCATCGTATACCGATTAGAAAAGAGACAGGCGAAAAGACATAACCCAAAATTAATTCCATCGACAATTGAGGAAACCCGAACCAACCGCCAACGCCACCCAAAATTCCATTAAGGAGCGCAATCAAAGCCACGAACGCAAGCAACACGGCTAAGACATTTAAGAACACCTGCATGCCAATCATCGCCCCATTCGAAGCAGCTTCGATTACGCTGCTGGCACGACTCGCGTCCAACTCTGCTTTAGACTCTTTGCTTTCACCAATATCGAATGGCGTGCCGGTTTCGGGAACCAGTATGCGCCCGATAAGTAAACCTGCAGGCGCTGCCATGAACGCAGCAGTCAACAGTAGATCGATCCGAATTCCGAGCGAGGCAAAAGCGACCAATACGGTGCCAGCCACACTGGACAGACCAACGGCCATCACAATGAATACTTGAGATCGTGATATTTTTTTCAGATAAGGCAAAATAACCAAAGGCGCTTCGGTCATGCCAATAAAGATATTGGCTGCCGCGCAGGTTGATTCCAAGCGTGAGGCGCCGGTGATAAAACGAATACCGCCGCCAAGAACTTTAATCACCACATCCATAATTCTCAGGTGAAACATCACACTGAATACTGAGGCGATAAAAATGATGATGGGAAACACCTGAAACGCCAACACAAATCCATTTTCGGGCAGTGCCAAAGAACCAAAAATATACTCGATACCCACATTCCCGTAGCCGATACCTTTCTCAACACCCTGCTTGAGCACATTCAGCACCCCCGCACCGATAGGTGTGACAAGCGCAAAAACCGCTATCGCTATTTGCAATAAAAGCGTTTTCACGACCCCGTCTAATTGAACAGATTTACGGCTCTCTGAAAATAGAAAAGCGATACCCAATAGTGCAATTATTCCAACAATAGCGATCACTTAATTATCCTCGTTTTATTTATATTGTTCAGATTAGATCTGATTATTTAGCTGATTCCATTGCAGGTTAGCTATTTTTTCCAAGCGATTGCGTCGAGTATTGTACTTGAAGGGCCATTCGTCAAGATGGGTCGAATTAATTTGCTCAAGCTGCTTAACTTTCCCTACAATGGTAATTCACCATAACGCCAAGCCAGATTAAAAATCATGACCCTTTTCGCTGACCAAGAGAACCTTTTTTCAATGAAAGCCCGAAACCTTGCTGTGGTTTTATTTGGCAGCCTGTTGTTCTCAGTTGGCGCAGTACAGGCTCGATCCCCCCTAGGGTTGACCTCGCAAGCGTTTGAAGAAGCTAAGGGCTCCAGGCCTGAGTTAGTGCATTTTTTACAAGGGTTGCCTAAGGGTGCAGATTTACACAACCACCTAGATGGCTCTGTTTTCAGCGAGCACGCGCTGCATTCTGCGAGCCAAAAAGGCCTAAACTATGATCTTGTAGAGAATCAGTTTACCTCAGCAGATCTAAACAAGTCGGTCATCAGCCTAGATGCGCTGAAGCAAAGCTCTGTGCATTTTCGAGCGTTTCGCGAAGCGTTTAGCATACGTGGATGGAAACAATCGTCAGGCTCAGGCCGCGATCAATTTTTTGATGTGTTCGGTCGCATTGCTTCGAGTCAAATTTCAGAAGGAATGATGTTGGCTAATTCAATACGCCAAGCGAATGCGCAAAACATCCAACATCTCGAGTTAATTGCGCCGGTTGTACCTGCTGACGTTCAAGCTAAGTTTGATATCGCTTTAGTTGACTTCGATATCAATGACCTAGAGAGCGCGTATACACAGGTCGCGAATTTAATTAGCCAAGAAAGTGTTAAAGCCTCCATTAAAACAAGAATTGATGGTTGGGAAAACGAAGGCTTTGTGGACGTTCAAAATCAGCAAGATAGCGCCAGCGTACGTTACATTGGCTATATTATTCGGGTGATTGGCCTACGTGACTTCTTTATTGCTACCGCCAGCAACCTGGCAGCGGTTAACGCAGATGACCGCGTTGTTTCTTTAACCTTGGTAGTACCTGAAGACCTGCCTGCCGCGATAGCTGATTTTGACAATCAGATGAAAATCATCGACTTTTTATGGCAGAAGATGGGCCAACCGAATTTGTCCCTACACGCCGGCGAGCTGAACTTAGAAGATGCCACACTGGATGTAATGAAAGACCGCATACGCAAGTCAATCGATCTAGGTCATAGCCGCCGAATCGGTCACGGCGTATCGATCGCTTGGGAACAGAACGCCGCTGATTTGTTACGCCAGATGGCCAACAGCAAAACCTTGGTTGAAATATGCTTGACCAGCAATGAAGCTATATTGGATATAGAAGGGCGCGACCATCCATTTGATTTGTACCGAAAATATAAAGTCCCAATGAGTTTGAATACCGACGATGAAGGCGTCAGCCGTAGCCCATTAACCCTTGAGTTTGTTAAAGCGATCGAGCGTTATAATTTATCCTATGCTGATGTGCTAGAACTGGCTCGCAATAGTCTGGAGTATTCCTTTCTAGGCGGCTCCAGTTTATTTCAAGCGGGTGATTTTTCTAAGCTCGTTGCGTCGTTTAACCGGCATGATTTTATTGACGGTGAGCTAAGTTCAGAACAGCAACGACTACTATCAAACAATCCGAAGCTGCAGGCTCAGGTCAAGTTCGAACGCGAACTCGCCACCTTCGAAGCAACGTTCAAAATCCGGAGACAATAAAATCACTCTAATTCTGAACCCACTGTCCAGCGCATTCGCACAGGATCCTTATTCGGTCTATGAGACATTGCGCGCTATGCAAGAGCCCTATTACCATGCTGACCTCGACATGTTGTTGCTGGCACGGTTCAGCGACGTATCTGAGGTGGCACTGAACCCGAACATGGTTCGTTCGCTGGTAGGTCATCGCTCACCCGCTCAATTGAGTGAACTACAACGCAAAGCGAATTGGCACGATATGCCACACCATGAACGCTTTGTGCAATTCAGCTTGCTTGATAGCGATGGAGCGACTCATCAACGACTCCGCAAGCTAGTGCTCGGCGCGTTCACAGGTCGCTCGGTCGCCACCCTTGAAGCGAATATTCAACAGCATATTGATCACCTCTTGAACGCTTGCGAAGCTAAGCAAACAATCGATTTCATCGAAGACTTCGCGGCGCATATACCGGGCTTGGTTATCGGTAAGTTATTAGGTGTGCCCGACGCCGACGCACCGCAATTGCGCTTATGGTCTGAGCAAATCGTACAATTCTTTGACGTAGACCGAAGTAATGAAAAAAAAATTATCGCTGAAACAGCAACACACGAGTTTTACGATTATTTGACGTCTCTTAAAAGATCACGCAAAGCCACTCCTCGCGATGATTTGATTTCCAAAATGATCGCCGATGAAACCAAAGGCAGCTATAGCGAGGATGAGTTTATATCTATCTGTATGTTAATCCTCATGGCTGGGCATGGCTCC